>JANXVV010000367.1 GCA_025351525.1 Humisphaera sp.
TGGCATGGGCGTCCCGCCCGTGCTTTTTGGCCGAAGAAATGCACGGGCGAGACGCCCATGCCACCTTGTTTAAGCACCGGCTAAATAATTCGGACGCGCCGTCACAAAAGTTGTTGTCTTTGACATCACACAGGCTTCCGCTAAAATTCCCACGGCATCCGTCACCCGGTGAACACCCAGCGACGGCTTTCGTATTCATCTATCAGTCTACACCATCAGTTTATCATCCTTGGAGGATTTTTTCGTGAAAAAAGCTGTTCTCGCCTGGTTCGGTCATCGGTTCAACAAAGCTCAATCAAATGCACTCGCCTCCGTCACGGCGGCGGTCATCGAACCATTGGAAGGTCGTACCCTGCTCGCCTCCGTCGGGCCTCAGGTGGCGACCATCGTGGCGGACAACCGGGGGCAGGTGAAGTTGACATTCACGCAAGAATTGAATGTGTCGACCGTCACCACAAATTCAGTGAGGATTCTCACTGCCGGGGCCGATGGTAAGTTGAACACCGCGGACGACGTTGCCGTGGCACTGAGTCCGGCGCAAATTCAGTACGGTCAGAAGACGCTTTACGTCACGGCGGGAACGTCTGCCAACAAGCTCTATCGCATACAGTTGATCAGTGGAACGGGCGGGATCAAGGGCACCAATGGCCGTGCTTTGTATGGCAACACCGGGGCGCGCGGGCTGGGGGGTAACTTTGACGAAACGACTGTCTCCGCCAACTTCATCGCCCACTTCAACACCCCCGCCGGTGAGATCCAGGTGACGCTGGACGGCAACACCCCGATCACGAATCAGAACTTTTTGAACTACGCCAACGCCGGTGCCTGGGATGGCACCATCATCCATCGCAATGCCTCTTCGGTGAACGCCACCACCCTGGCGGTGACCAAGAGCCATTTCATCATTCAGGCCGGAGGTTTCCGGGTCAACAACGGGCTGTTTGACACCGTGCCGGCCCATGCACAGATTCAAAATGAGCCGGTTAACAGCAATGTCAAGTACACGATCTCGATGGCCAAACTCGGCGGTAATCCGAACTCGGCCAGCAATCAGTTTTTCTTCAATCTGGCGGATAACTCGGCGAATCTCGACGCTCAAAACGGCGGCTTCACCGCCTTTGGCAACGTGACCAATGCCCCGAGCAAAGCGGTGGTCGACGCGTTGGACAACAACTACGCCGTCGGACCGGCCAGCAGCGCCAACTTCTTCACGCAGACCAACACCTCGTCGAATCTGCTGCCGAGTGCCAACGGTTCGCAAGGGCAGGGGTTGTTCGATAATCTGCCGGTGCAGAGCATCCCGGTGATTAACGCCGCCGGGAATCTGAATGCCTTACGCGATGCGATCATCATCTATCGCGTGTCGTTTTTGATGAATATTCTACCGACGCTTCAGGCGGGGATTATCTCACCGGCGGTGGTGACGAAGGCGGCTTCGGTGGTGACACCGGCTGTCTTCTCGACGGCCCCGGTGGTTTCCACCGCCGCCGCGACCGGGGGAAGTATTTTGACCGCCGGGGTGAAGAAGGCGGTCTGGGCGTAATCGAGTCTCGATCAATGGTTGATCGAGACTCGATAAAACCGTGACCTGCTTTCACGTTTAGCGGTTCCGCTTGCGGAACGTTTTTCTGCTTCGTGCGGAAAAAACGTCCCTCAAGCGGGACCGCTAAACAATTCGGACGCACTTTTTACTTCACTGCCGCCTTTTGCAAGGGTTGCGTTGCCGGCGGCACCCCTTTGCTCGTCCACAAGTTCATCTCGATCAATTCCTGCAACGTGAATGGCTTATCCCGCTGCTCGGTCTCCTTGCGGATTTTCGCCATCTCCGCCGGCTCGATCATCGGTCCTTTATTGCCGAAGTCGTTGCGGGCGTAGGTGAGGATCGACGAGAGCCATTGGTCATCCAAAACTTTCAGGCCGGCCATCTCACCGGGGTAGGTTTTGCCGCCGTCATTCGGGCCGATCAGCCCATGCAGCACGATACGGCAGACCAGCGCCTTGTCGCCCATTAACTTCTTCGACCCGGCCAGCGAAGGAGCCATCGTGCCGACCTTCTCCGGTGTCGGGGCGCCCTTGCCGTCTTCCCCGTGACAGGCGATGCAGGTCTGCATGTAATTTTCCTTCCCCTTCGCCCAGATCTTCGCCAGTTTCGGATCCTTCAGCGCCAGCATCTTCTGCTTCTGAGCATTGGCCTTGGCCTCGGCGATGTTGTCGGCCCAGGCTTTGATAATCAGCTTCGTGGTCGCCACGCTCAGCTTCGCCGTTTCGCGGGCGGTCATGACCTCCTGAATCAGCTTATCGGCATCGGGGTGCTTCACGTATTTGACAGACAGCACATATTGATTGGCCACCGTCGGGTCAGGATCGACAGACATGGTTTTGAACGCGGCCATCATCGCCGCGTTCTCCTTCGGTTGCGTCTTCGCCAAAGGATCGGAGATCAACAGCATCGGTTCGGCGATCCGCATCGCGGCGACGCGAATCCGGGAGTCGCCGTCCTTCATTTTCAATCGAATGAAGTCGGCATCGGCGGAATCCAGCCCATCGAGCGTCCACAACGCATGAAGGCGGGCGATCGGGTTCGGGCTTCTGGTCGCCAATTCTTTCAGTGCGGGAACCACCGATTTATCCCCGCGAACGATGATGAGTTTCTGGGCGGTGTCGCGCCACCAGCCATTCGGATCGGAAAGATGCTTCACCAGTTCCGCCGGTTTTTCATCCAGCATGTGCGGCTGACCGGCGCGGGGTTTCATGCCGTCATAAACCAATCGCCAGATGCGACCGCGATCGATGTTTTTATCGAGGCCGTACTTTTGAATTTGGGCGCGAAGGTAGGAACCCTCTTTGGTCCAGTTGCCTTCCTGAATGATGCCGTGATACATGTCGCAGATGTACAGGCAGCCATCCGGGCCGGTGGCGGTCCAGACGGGGCGGAAATTCGGGTCGCGCGAGGCGATGAATTCCTTTCCTTCATAAGCGTTGGAGATCACCATTTTGCCGTCGACCAGATTCATCTTCGAGCGACGGATAAATCGTCCCACCGGCTCTGGCACAATGTAATCCCCGTAGAGATCAGCCGGCAAGGCATCCCCCCGATAGACGCTCGGACCGGCGCAACCCGTGAAATGATTCAGCCCGCCGGTTGGCTTTAGCCGCATCGGACCACCCTGCACATCGGTCAGTCGGACAATCGGAAAGACATCGTTGTAGTTGTCGGACAGTTCCCCGGCCATGCGCAGTTTGCCGTATTGCCAGTTGGCCTGGAAGTCATGGGCCGGAATTTCATTGCCCGCGCTCGACAGAATCAACCGGCCGGTATCGTCCATCGCCATGCCCCATTGCCCGGCGTTGTAGGCCAGCTTGTCCGTCTCGATTTTGCCGTGCGTGAACCGGAATCGCGTGCTGTCATGGGTGATGTACATCCAGTTGTCCAGATCCCACGTCAGCCCGGAAGGCTGATGCTCCAGGTTGCCGTTCTGCGGGCCGCCTTCAAAGATTTTCACCTTCTCATCCGCGACGCCGGTGCCGGTGGTATCGCGATAGGCGATCATATCTTTGGTGTCGGTCTCCCGAATGATGATCCGCTCATCCAACGGCAACACCATGCGGGGGAGCAGCAGATGGTCGGCGAAAATGGTGTGCTTGTCGTAATGCCCATCCCCTTTGGTGCTTTCCCAACGCGACACCCGGCTGACCGGTTCCTTCTCCTTCCCCGCGTTGATATCCAGCATGTACGACCGAAATTCCGCCACGTACATCCGGCCATTGCCATCCCAGGCGCAGACCGTCGGACAGATGATGTCCGGCTCGGAGGCGATCAATTCCAGGTGATACCCCGGCGCGATTTGCAACGCCGCCAGCTCGTCTTGCGGGGTGTGCATGCTCATGTCGGCATGTTCATCCGGCATGGCCGCCGGGGCGGTGGCGGCGAGGACCGGCTTCACCGGCGGTTTGACCGGAGCAGGCTCATTTTGCGGGGCGGCCAACAGAGGCAGATGCAGGCAGGCGATGGCTGCGACCGTTGTCAGTCGCAAGCGTACTAATCGAATCATAGAGGCCTCTCAAAAGTCGGAAGAGAATTATCGGAATGTTTTCCGGTGGTATTACTGGGCAAAGAGGCGATCGTTGTAAAAGCAGAGTCTTCCTCGATGCCTTTTCATCGTTTAGCGGCGCTGCCGGAGGCACGCGTTTTTTCGTTGACGTGCGAAAGAAACAAGGGGAAGGAAAACGCGGCCCTCCGGGCCACCGCTAAACGGGGGAGGGGATGCTGGAACCGCTTTTAATATCGGACTCGTTCCAAAAGCGTTCGATGATTTGCCCGCCCGTCAAGTCAATCGTATCTCTCACTCGCCGTTTAACCTCGAAAGGCTGATGACCATGAACCAGATGATTGAAACCCTCGAAGGCCGCACGATGTTCAGTGTCTCCGTCATGCAGACGGCGACGATGCCGACGGTCCACCATGCCGCCGTTCATGCCGCGAAGAACGCTCCGGTGTCGATCGCGCCCCTGTTTTTCCAGGGCACCGCTTTCAACACGACCCAGAATAAAATCGCCGCGAATCTGACTCTGACCTTGACGAAAAACGACAAGGGATATCGGGCAGAGGTCATCGGGATTGATCCCATGGGCGGCACGCCGACCAAGTTCAGCGCCAGTGTGGATGCGAATGGTCACTTCGTCTGCGACAAGAGCGACAACGGTAAAAAGCTGCACCTTGAAGGCCAGTTGAACGCCGACAAATCCGCCATCAGCGGCACATGGACGGAGACGCGGAAAGACGGTTCGAGCGTCGGCACGATTTCATTGCAGGTGACGACGATGCCGGTTCCCACCCCCGCCCCCAGGCCGACACCTGCTCCGACTCCCGCCCCCGC
The DNA here is from genome assembly GCA_025351525.1 of Humisphaera sp. Classification (GTDB taxonomy): domain Bacteria; phylum Planctomycetota; class Phycisphaerae; order Tepidisphaerales; family Tepidisphaeraceae; genus JANXVV01. The sequence goes on from JANXVV010000367.1 coordinate 4,878, forward strand.
CGGCCATTACACCGGCCTGGCCACCGACACCGGCGGCAAGCAATCCGGCCTGACCCTCGACCTGGTCAAGACCACCGACGGCAGCCTCTTCGGAATGATCAAGCACACCAACTCCGATGGCTCGGTCGACACCCTCACCGTCAAGTTCGATGCCAAGGGTCATTTCACCTTCACCGGCGACAA
>JANXVV010000385.1 GCA_025351525.1 Humisphaera sp.
GGAGGCACGCGTTTCTTGCTTCACAGAAAGAAAACGCGTGCCTCCGGCGCGCCGCTAAACGTGAAACAGCAGGATCACTCTTCCAATTCGAGATTTTTCACAGGCTCTTCCGCTTTTCCATTCGTGTTGTTCAATCCCAGATCTTCCATCAATTTCGCCGGCACTTCGGACGTGTTTTTGCACTTGGGGTAACGGCTGCATCCGAGGAATGGCCCGCGCTTGCCCTGCCGGATAATCATCGGTTTGCCGCATTCGTCGCAGTCGATGTCCGTCGTGATATTCCCCAACGGCTTCTTGCCTGCAGTCGCGGGATTGTCGCCGATGATCTTCGCCACCAATTCCTGGGCCTTGGCACCTTCTTCATTCAGAAGGGGAATGAGGGCTTCGACCTGGGCAAGATCTTCCGGCGATAGTTTGGTCATCGCCCCGCGCCCGCGGCATTTCGGATATTTACTACATCCGAGCCAGGGCCCGCGCTTTCCGCCGCGCAGATACATCGGGCTGCCGCAGGTTGGACAGGCAATCGTCGTTGTGATCGGCTTGGGCTTCGGCGGCATCGGATTGCCGTCTTTATCGAGATTGATGATGCACGAGCAGCTTGGCTCGCCCTTCTCATTTTTCACTGAGTAACCCGAGCAGCCGAGGAATTCACCGAAGCGACCTTTGCGCTTGATCATCTCGCGCCCGCAGATCGGGCACTTGTGCGCGCTCACTTCGCGAATCGTCGGCTTGCCCTGCGGATCCACCGGTTGCGTCGTCGCGCATTCGCGATCACTGCACGCCAGGAAAAATCCGGTTTTGCTGATGCGATACAGCATCGGCTTGCCGCATTTGGGGCACATGTAAGGCGATGCGCTGCCGCCGGCATGCTCGATTTTTTCGAGCGCCCCATCCACCACGGCATGGAACGGCCCGTAGAAATCTCGCAGCAGTTCAACCCAGTCGTCGTGATTTTCTTCCACACCGTCGAGCTTCAGTTCCATGGCCGCCGTGAATCCCACGTTCAAAATCTCCGGGAACGCCTGGACCAATTTGTCCGTCACGATCGAACCGAGCATCGTCGCGAAAAACCGGCGGTCCATCTGCTGGACATATTCGCGATCCTGAATCGTCTGAATGATGCTCGCATACGTCGATGGCCGGCCGATGCCCAGTCGTTCAAGCTCCTTTACGAGGCTCGCTTCCGTGAATCGCGGCGGCGGTTGCGTGAAGTGCTGCGTCGGGTTGATCTCGATCGGGTAGACCGGTTGCTTCTCGGCCAACTCGGGCAGCAATTGATCCTCGCTGCTGATGCCGGCGACTCTCATGAATCCATCAAACACCAACTTGCGGCCAGTGGCCTTGAACACCGCATCGCCCTGCTTCGTCGGTGCCGCCAACGTCACGCTCGTCTGATCGAACTCCGCCGGTGGCATCTGGCAGGCGACGAAACGACTCCAGATCAATTGATAGAGTTTGTAATCATCCGCAGACAACTTGGCATGCGCGTTCGTCGGTGTGAAATTCGCATCGGTGGGCCGGATCGCCTCGTGGGCTTCCTGGGCGGTCTTGTTCGAAGAGCTGAAAAAGTTCGGCTTTTCCGGGAGATATTTATCCCCAAACGCGCCCTTGATATAAGAGCGGGCCATCGTCAGTGCCTCGGCCGACAGATGGGTCGAGTCGGTACGCATGTAGGTGATGTAGCCGCCCTCATACAGCGTCTGGGCGATGCGCATCGTCCGCTGCGCCCCGTAACCCAATCGGCTCGAAGCGCCCTGCTGCAAGGTGCTGGTGATGAAGGGTGCGGGAGGTCGGCTCGTCGTCCGCTTCTTCTCGATCGATCGCACGGCGAAGGAGGGACACGATCCCAAATGCCCTAAAAACTTCGTGAGGTGTTTTTCCGGTCCCTTGGCTTCGGCATCTTCGGTCGCATTTTCCTTGTCGACGATAAACCCAAGCAGTTCCGCCGCCTTGCGGGCCTGGTCTTTATTGGTGGCGTCGAATTTTTTGCCGGCCAGCTCGATCAATTCCGCCGCGAATGCACTGTGTTCGGCAAGCCATTTCTCGCGGTCGACTTTCGTGCGCTCGCCGTTGCCGGTGTTCGTAAGAAAATCCTTCCATTTGGCGGCCAGAGCCGTGCAATCTTTCCCATCCGTCTTCGCGCTGAAGATGCCTCCGATTTTCCAATGTTCATCCGGGATAAATTTTTCGATCTCGCGCTCGCGCTCGACCACCAGCCGAACCGCCACGCTCTGCACCCGCCCCGCGCTCAAACCCTTGGCCACCTTCCGCCACAACAGCGGCGAGATTTCATAGCCGACGATTCGATCGAGAATTCGCCGCGCCTGCTGCGCATTGACCCGGTCGATATCGATCTTCATCGGATTCTGAAACGCTTTCTGAATTTCCGTCTTCGTGATGGCATTGAAGATGACCCGCTTGGCCTTCTCATCAGGGATGCCGAGCGCCTCCTTCAGATGCCAGGCGATGGCCTCCCCTTCCCGGTCCAAGTCGGTCGCCAGATAAACCTCTTCACTGTCCTTGGCGAGTTTCTTGAGCTCACTGACCAGCTTGGTGCTTCGGGTCGATACCTCATAGGAGGGCACGAAGGTCTTCAGATCGACGCCCATGCCTTTTTTGGGCAGATCGCGCACGTGTCCCATGCTGGCCTTGACGATGTAATTTTCGCCGAGATATTTGTTGATGGTCTTCGCCTTGGCGGGCGATTCGACGATGACCAGGAGTTTTCCACGCTTCTTACTCATTGCATTGCTCGAGTCTTGTTGAGGCTGCCGCGGGTCGTTCTTCGCCCGCACCGTCCTTATAAACAGTACAACCGGATTGTATTCCCTTTGGCGATATCGTCCGGGAGAAGGAGTGCCTTGAAGAATAGCCGAAGCCATGCAAAGCTGATCCTGCCGGTGTGGGGGGGAGAGTTTGAACGGGTTGACACGGGAATGTCAAGGGAGGAGCGATAAAATCATGCGGTGGAAGCTTACCAATCAGAAAGCGTCGCTCTCGAAGCACATTTAGAATCGCATCAACGGCTGGATTCTAAAATCTTCATGCTGCACGCGACGACTTCAGCGTTTCAACGTGCGCAACATGCAGATACGAGCAGAACGCCAACCGCTCTCCTTCGGCATGCGATGGATCGGGTATGACGAGAATCAACGCCTTGGCCGATATGAGTGCCATTTCCGGATGGACGACATTGTAACTCTCGCCGCTGCTCATCACGACGCGAAAAGGCTCAAACGGAGCACGGTGGAGAATTTCACGAAAGGTGTCAGATGTCATGTAATGAGTGTACCAAATTAAGCACCCCATGCGCAGAACATTCTTCCACGGCAAAACATCCAAAAAAATCCGGATTGACGGATCCCGAATTATTTCGGCAATAGATCGATGATCGCAATGCTTAATCCGTTCAGCACGGGCTCTCCGGTCAGCGTGTCGGTTTCGTGTAATTCCGTCATCGTGCGATCGGGTCGATGAACCTGAATCCACCGGAACTTAGGATTAACCGCCCAGACGAGTTTCACGCCTGCCGACCAATAGTCGTCGAGTTTTCCATCGAGATCATAGATTTTATCGTTTGGTGAGATCACCTCGATGGCTAAGTCGGGGGCGATCTTGACATGACCCTCTCCGGCAACTTGGGTGAGTCGATCCGTCACAATGAAGGCAATATCGGGACGGCGAACGAGATCAGGATCGTTCGAAAAACACTGGAAGGTCTGTTCAGGATAAATCTTGCCTACGGACGCCTGCTTAAGATAAACGCCCAATTCAATGGTGATAAGTCCTGCGGTTTCGCTCGCAAGTGAACTCATCGACTTATCCAAAAGTTTACCGTTGACCAATTCAAAAAGCCCCTCGTCTTCGAGGCGGAGCACGTCATCAGGAGTGGAGCGAGTTTGTACGATCATGGTGGTCACAGCGTTGTGGATTCTATCATCGGAGGGGCACTGATCACAAATCAGAACCTGTAAAAAGAAGAACCCCGGCAACAAGTTGCCGGGGCGTTCTTTTGTTCAGATGCACTCACATGCTCTGGAAATCAGACTCCGACAGGGGGTAGCACTTCCCTGGCGAATTCACCACGCGGGATTGTCGGCGTGTGCATGTCTTCTTCCTCAGCGGGTTCACCCATGTACTTGAGCTTGAGGTTCAAGTGGGGGTTAAACGCGGTGCCTGCGGGGATCAGATGGCCAAGGATCACGTTCTCCTTCAGGCCCACCAGCGTGTCGACCGCACCGGCCAGGGCGGCTTCGGTCAGCACCTTGGTCGTTTCCTGGAACGACGCGGCGGAGATGAACGACTCGCTCTGCAGACTCGCCTTGGTGATGCCGAGCAGCAGCGTCTTGGCACGGGCCGGACGCGGCTTCTTCTGGCGGTTCTCCTTGGCGGCTTCCTTACCGACGGTTTCGGCGGCCTCGTTGGCCTCCTTGAACTCGCCCTTGGTAACGACATCGCCGGCCTTGAAAGCCGTGTCGCCCGGTTCGCCGATGCGGATGCTGTTCTTCAGAACATCATTCGCCTGGCTGAAGCGGAACTTGTCGAGCACTTCGCCCGGCAGCAGTTTGCTGTCGCCCGGATCCTCAACCTTTACCTTGCGGAGCATCTGATTGAGGATGATCTCAATGTGCTTGTCGTTGATCTTCACGCCCTGGGCACGATAGACGTTCTGCACCTCGTTCAGCAGGTACTGGAACAACGGCTCTTCGCCCTTGATGCGAAGGATATCGTGCGGAATCGCCGGGCCGTGGATCAGCGGATCACCGGCTTCGACGAAGTCGCCGGCGTGTACCTGAAGCTGCTTATCCTGCGGAACGTGATGCTCGCGTTCCATGCCGGTATCACTGCGGACGATGATGGTCATCTTACCGCGGCGCTTCTCGGCGCGGATTTCGATCACGCCGGAGATCTCGGCCAGCACGGCGGGATCCTTCGGTTTGCGGGCTTCAAAGATTTCCGTCACGCGGGGCAGACCACCGACGATATCCGTCGTGCCGCCGGCTTCGCGCGGCTGACGGGCAATCATCTGACCGGCGGCGACCTGTTGGCCGTTGATCACTTCGATACGAGCCTTGGCGGGCAGGTAGTGGAAGTCGAGGATCTTGCCATCGCTGCCGACGATCGTGATACGCGGATGGCGTTCACCCTTGTGCTCGATGACGACGGGTTTGGCCTCACCGCTCCCGGTGCCTTTACGCTCGGCTTCGAGGCGGACGGTTTCGCCTTCCTCGATGTCCTCGTACTGCACGGTGCCGCCCTTCTCAGCCAGGATCGGCGTGATGTGGGCATCCCACACCACGAGCTGCTGACGGGCTTTGACCTTCTCGCCGTCGCCAACCATGACGTTGGCACCGTAGGGAACCTTGTACTTCTCGATCTCACGGCCTTTGGCATCAAGGATGGCAACTTCACCGTTTCGCTTGAGGGCGACGAGGTGGGTGGTGCCTTCCGCATCCTTAACCGAGACGGCGGCGATATCGCGGTGGGCCACCGTGCCGGCGCTGACGCTCTTGATGTCGTTTTCGATCAATGCACCCGTCGCCACACCACCGGTGTGGAACGTTCGCATCGTCAACTGCGTGCCCGGCTCACCGATCGACTGAGCGCCGATGATGCCGACCGCGAGGCCTTCCTCGACGACCTGATTGGTGCTCATGTCGATGCCATAGCAGCGGGCACAGACGCCGCGCGGGCTTTCGCACGTCAGCGGACTGCGGACGCGCATCGATTCGAGCTTAAGATCCTTGAGCTTGTCGGCAATGTCATTGGTGATGATCTGGTTCTCGGCCACGATCGTCTCATCGGTGATCGGGTTGCGAACCGTATCGCGAGCCGTGCGGCCAACGATCATGTCCTTCAACTCCACTTCGACCGACTCACCCTTGTAGATGGTCGTCTTCGGGATGCCGTGCGTGGAGCCGCACTCGATCTGATTGACGATGACGTTCTGCGCCACATCCGCCAGCTTACGGGTGAGGTAACCGGAGTCTGCGGTCTTCAGAGCCGTGTCGGCCAGACCCTTTCGGGCACCGTGCGTGCTGGAGAAGTATTCGAGCACCGAGAGGCCTTCGCGGAAGTTGGCCTTGATCGGGGTTTCGATGATTTCACCGGACGGCTTGGCCATCAGGCCACGCATGCCGCCGAGCTGTCGCATCTGATCGACCGAGCCTCGGGCTTTGGAGGTCGCCATCATGTCGATGGGGTTGAGATATTTGAGCGCGCCGCCGAACTTGGGAGCGACGGGCTTTCCTTCGGCATCGCGGTAATCGTTGGACAGGGCGGCCATCAGATCATCGGTGACCTGCTTACGGCAATGGGCCCACAGATCCAGCAACTGGGCGTACCGTTCCTGATCGGTGATGGCACCCATGCGATAATTCTTTTCGATCTTGTCGGCCTTCTTCTGGCCTTCGTCCAGGATCGTCGCCTTGCTGTCCGGCGTGCGGATGTCGGTGATTCCGAAGCTCAGACCGGCCAGAGTGCTGCGCTTGAAACCGAGCGACTTCATGTCATCGAGCAGCTTGATCGTGGCCGGCCGACCGAGGGCGGCGTAGGTGTCGGCGATAACGCGGCTCTGCCCGCCGCTAGTCAACGCGTAATTATAGAACGGCATTCCCTTGGGCAGAATGTCATTGAAGATGCAGCGACCGACAGTGGTGAGAATGACCCGACCGGCATATTTCTCCGGCTTGGTTCGCACGACATAATCCGGATTGCGGGACTTACGATGAGCTTCGAGGAACCTCCACGATTCATCACCGATGGACACCGCCGAACCCTTGTCGCTGGGGACGACCTGCGTGAAACCGGAAAGCCGAACGAAGATACGCGAGTGCATGGCGATCTTGCCCATGTCTTTGGCAAGGAACGCCTCTTCGGGGCGATTGAAGAGCATGTACTCGCCCTTGTCGCCGTCGCGATCGACCGTCGTGTAGTACGTGCCGAGCACGATATCCTGCGACGGTGAAATGATCGGCGTGCCGTTGGCGGGCGAGAAGATGTTGTTGGGCGCGAGCATCAGCACGTGCGCTTCGGTTTGAGCTTCAATGCTGAGCGGAAGATGGACGGCCATCTGGTCGCCGTCGAAGTCGGCGTTGAAGCCTTTGCAGACCAGCGGGTGAATTTTGATGGCGTTGCCCTCGACCAGCACCGGTTCAAAAGCCTGGATGCCCATGCGGTGAAGCGTGGGGGCGCGATTGAGCATGACCGGGTGCTGATAGATGCACTCTTCAAGGATGTCCCAGACTTCCGGGTCGCGACGCTCGAGCATCTTCTTGGCGGATTTGATCGTGTCGGCCAAGCCATGATCTTTCAGACGGCGGATGATGAATGGCTGGTAAAGTTCCAGCGCGATCTTTTTGGGCAGGCCGCACTGATGCAGCTTGAGTTCCGGGCCGACGACGATGACCGAACGGGCCGAGTAATCGACGCGCTTGCCGAGCAGATTCTCGCGGAAACGACCCTGCTTGCCCTTGATCATGTCCGTTAGAGACTTGAGCGGGCGATTGCTGGAACCCAGCACCGGCCGACGGCAACGACCGTTGTCGAACAGCGCATCGACGGCCTGCTGCAGCATGCGCTTTTCGTTGCGGATGATGACTTCAGGCGCGTTGAGATCGACCAGCTTTTTCAGCCGGTTATTGCGGTTGATGATGCGACGATACAAATCGTTCAGATCGCTCGTCGCGAAGTTGCCACTCTCCAGGAGCACCAGCGGGCGCAGATCCGGCGGGATCACCGGGATCACATCCATGACCATCCACTCGGCTTTGTTCTCCGAGCCGCGGACGGCCTCGACCATCTTCAGCCGCTTGGTCAGATCCTTGATCTTCTGCTTGCTGTTGGTCTTTTCGATGTCCGCACGAATGCGGGTTTGCTCGGCGTGAAGATCGATCATGCCCAAAAGCTTCTTGATCGCCTCGGCACCCATCTCCGCTTCAAATTGATCCCCGTACTTTTCGTACGCGCCGCGGTATTCGTCTTCGGTGAGAATCTGCTTCTTTTTCAACGGCGTCTTGCCGGGGGCGGTGACGACGTAATCCTGGAAGTAGACAATTTTTTCGATGTCGCTGGTCTTCATGTCCAGCATCGCGCCGAGGCGCGAAGGGAGTGCCTTGAAGAACCAGATATGGACGATCGGGGCGGCCAGGTTGATGTGGCCCATGCGCTTGCGGCGGACGCGGCTGTGCGTCACCTTCACGCCGCAACGGTCGCAGATGATGCCCTTATATTTCGTGCCCTTGTACTTGCCGCACGAGCATTCCCAGTCGCGCTCCGGCCCGAAGATGCGCTCGCAGAACAAACCGTCTTTTTCAGCGCGGTAGGTACGATAGTTGATGGTCTCCGGTTTCTTCACTTCGCCGAAGGACCACGAACGAATATCGTTCGGGCTGGCGAGTTGGATGCGGACGGAACCGTAGTCGTTAATACGATCGTAAACGCTTTCAGCCATGATCTTTTTCTTTCCTTTGGTCACGGATGGATGTCCCGTGAGTTTCAATTCAAATCCGCGTTTGCAAACTACGGCACATTATGCCGTTTTTCGCTTCCGCGCTGGCGACACTGGCTTCGCTTCAATTAGTTTCCGCAAGGCTTGGTTGACCGACTCATCATCCTTAAAAACCTTGCGCAAATCCCTGTCGAGTCGGACGTAACCTCGCCGGAATGAGATAAAACGCTCCCATTCCTTCTGACCATGCGCGATTACCGGCATTTTAGAGGCATCCACATCGCCTACGTCAATCGCCATCTCTTCCGGCGTGAACTTCACATGACGGACTTTAATTTTCGCCGGTATAACGGCGCGTCTCTGCTTGATTCGCTCTGCGAGCACTGATGATACGGATCGTTTCATGGCGTTCGGTGAAAATAATCACCATTAGTCTGAATTTCTCTGACAATCCAAGAACCATTTCCCGGTATTCCGTCTCTGTCGAGTGAACCAAGTCCGGATCGACGATTCGACTGGGGTCATCCCAAACCGTCCTGGCTTCCTCAAATGAAACGCGATGGTCGCGGATATTCGATGCTGCTTTCTTCGCGTCCCATTCAAATGTCCATTCGCTCACTTCTCTCATTCCTTTGCTTCATACCCGAGACGATCGGAACCGGTCGTAGGGCAGAGGTCCTTGGAGGAGTTCCAACATCAGCCTGTGCTTCGACCCGTAGTACAGACTCTAATTGGGGCAATAATATACTTGACTCATCCTACTGGAATATCGAATCAATTTGAACCGCGTCGACCGTAATAGCGGTGTGAATTTGCCGTTGAGGGCGGTGGAGATGAGTCAAGTATGTTATTGCCCTAATTGGCTTACTGGCTCCTCAGCCGCCTTGAGTTTCACTTCAAATCCGCGATCCCGCGTCTTCTCCTTGCGATCAACACGCCGCTGAAATCGCATGATCAAAATCCAAATGCCGAGAACTGCCAGCACCACGGCAAGATCGATTAACAGCACGAAAACGATCTTGTGATCAATATTGGCGATCACATCAAATCCCCATCCTCATCCGTCGCCGCCAATCCCTTCTTCTTCTCAAGCTGGATATTCAATCCCAGCCCGCGGATTTCATTACACAGCACGTCGAACGACACCGGCGTTCCCGCTTCGAGGGTGTTATTCCCCTTGACCATCGACTCGTAAATCTTTGTACGGCCTTCCACATCGTCGGACTTGACGGTGAGGAGTTCCTGAAGAATGTACGCCGCCCCGTAGGCTTCCAGGCCCCAGACTTCCATCTCACCAAACCGCTGACCGCCTGTGCGGGCCTTGCCGCCGAGGGGTTGCTGGGTGATGAGACTGTAGGGACCAGTGGCCCGAGCGTGGATCTTGTCGTCGACAAGGTGGTGCAGCTTCATCATGTAGATGTAGCCGACCGTCGTCTTCTGCTCGAACGGCTCGCCGGTGCGGCCGTCGCATAGCTGGACCTTTCCACCATAGCCCATCACGGCATCGAGTTGACGCGGCGGGAGGACTTCCTTGCTCTTGTCGCGATCCTTACGACGCTGCAAAACGGTCTTGTTAGCTTCTTCGATGGCCGCATGAATCTCGTCTTCGGTGGCACCGTCAAACACCGGGGTGCAGGCCTGCTGGCCGAGGACCATCATGGCCCAACCCAGGTGGGTTTCGAGAATTTGACCGACGTTCATACGGCTGGGCACGCCGAGCGGGTTGAGCAGAATGTCAACCGGTGTGCCATCGGCGAGGAACGGCATGTTCTCTTCGGGCACGATGCGGGCGATGACGCCCTTGTTACCGTGACGACCGGCCATCTTGTCACCGACCGACAGTTGCCGCTTAGTGGAGATGTAGACCTTGACCATTTCAAGAACACCGGAAGGCAGCTCGTCGCCGCGCTTCATGTGGTCCATCTTGCGAATCTTTTCCTTCGTCACCGCCTGCACGCGCGGCCAGAAGCGCGAGTAGGTGTTTTCACACTGTTCCTTCACTTCCTTGTTGCCCTTGACCCAGTCGACGCTGAAACCGTCGATCTGTTCGAGGATGACGTCGGGGATTTCGCTCTGACCGACCTTCTGGCGGGTGCCCGGATCGACCAGCGGTTGCCCGGCGATATTGTTCATCTCGGCGATCATCTGCTTGAAGATGTCGATCGCACGGAGATTCATGTCCTTTTCGTAAGTGTCGATGTCCTTCTTTAACGCCTTCTTCTGATCTTCCGTCATGTGCATTCGACGGCTGAAGCGCTGCGCGCCGATTACGACGCCTTCTTCGCCCGCCGGCATTTCCAGTGAATCGTTCTTCACGTCTTCACCGGCACGACCGAAAATCGCGTGCAGAAGTTTCTCTTCCGGGGTCAGTTCGCTCTTGCTCTTGGGAGCGACCTTGCCGACCAGAATATCGCCCGGCCCCACGCGGGTGCCGACGCGGACAATTCCGTTCTCATCGAGATTGCCCAGGGCCCTCTCGCTGACATTCGGAATATCGCGCGTGAATTCCTCACGTCCCAGCTTCGTCTCGCGAATTTCGACGTCATATTCTTCGATATGAATCGAAGTGAAGATGTCTTCTTTCACGAGCCGCTGATTGATGACAATGGCGTCTTCGAAGTTGTAGCCGTCGAAGGTCATGAACGCGACGAGCACGTTACGGCCCAAAGCAAGCTCGCCCTGCCAGGTGGCCGCGCCGTCGGCAATGATCTGGCCCTTCTTGACGCGCTGGCCCTTCTTCACGATCGGCTTCTGATTGAGGCAGGTGCGCTCATTCAAGCCGACAAACTTGCGGAAGATGTATTCATCCGCGTTGTCGACCAGAATGCGCATCGAGTCGACGTAGGTGACCACGCCGGCGCGCTCGGCCCGAACCAGCATTCCGCTGTTCTGGGCGACGGGACGTTCCATGCCGGTGCTGATGACCGGGGGATCCACGCGGAGCAAAGGCACCGCCTGGCGCTGCATGTTTGAACCCATCAACGCGCGGTTCGCATCGTCGTGTTCGAGGAACGGGATCAACGCGGCGGAGACGGAAACGGTTTGCCGCGGGCTGATGTCGATGTACTCGACATCCTTGCTCGGCACCGTCGCCAGATCACCCTGCACGCGGGCAAGCACGTTGCCCTTGCGAAGGTGATGATCCTTTTCGACAACATCCGGCGGGGCCAAAACCGTCTTCATCTCTTCATCGGCGCGCAGATACTTATGGGCGCCGTTGACCTTGCCTTCCTTCACCACGCGGTATGGCGTGATGAGGAAGCCGTATTCGTCGATGTCGGAATAGATCGACAATGACGCGATCAAACCGATGTTGGTGCCTTCCGGCGTTTCAATCGGACAGATTCGGCCATAGTGCGAAATATGCACGTCGCGCACTTCAAAGCCCGCGCGCTTGCGATTTAAACCGCCCGGCCCGAGGGCCGACAGCCGGCGCTCGTGCGTCAACTGCGATAGCGGGTTGGTCTGATCGACCACCTGCGAAAGCTCGCCGCGCCCGAAGAAGAAGTCGATCGAGCTGCTGATGCTTTTGCTGTTCACCAGCTCGGCAATGCGGCCCATCTCGTTCGGATCCTTCAGGCTCATGCGCTCCTGCACGGTTCGACGGAGCTTCAGGAACCCCTTGCGAAGCTCTTCAGCAGCCAACTCGTCAATCGTGCGCAATCGGCGATTGCCCAGGTGATCGATATCGTCGATGTAGCCTTCGCCGCTGCGCAGCTTGAACATGTATTTCAAGCTGTTGACCAGATCCTCACTGCGGAGGGTCATCACGGTCTCCGGCACGTTCTGATCGAACTTCCGATTGATGCGGAAGCGACCGACGCGACCGAGGCGGTAGCGGTTTTCGTCAAAGAATTTCTCGGTAAACAGCGTGCGCGCCTTATCCTCCTGCGGCGGATTACCGGGACGCAGGCGGGCGTAAATCTTCAGCAGCGCATTCACATGGCTCTCGGAATTATCTTCGGCAAGCGTATTCAAAATAAGCGGATCGGTGACCTTGGTGACGCACGAAATCGTCTTCAGACTGCTCGATTGAATTTTGTGCAGCGCTTCGCCGATTTGTGCGCCGGCCTTCACCAGTTCTTCACCGCTTTCGGCGTCAATGATGGCTGTGGCGGCGTAGAACGTGTTCTGCACGTCCTTCACCTTGATGTTCTCGATGCCGTAGAATTCCTTGATGATCGCTTCGGTCGTGCCGTACTTTTCGTCAAGGGCGCGAAGAAAAGTCGTCGCGGGAATTTTGCTGGATTGATCGATGCGGACGGCGAGCGCGTCTTTTTTGGTGACCGAGCATTCGATCCACGAGCCGCGCTCGGGGATGACCCGGCAGCCGTGCAGCGGGCGATCGCCCTCCTGCTGTTCCACCAGAAAGTCAACGCCCGGCGAGCGGTGCAACTGATTGACGATCACGCGCTCGGAACCGTTGATGATAAATTCACCCCCGCCGATCATGATCGGGATCTCGCCCAGGTAGATATCGTCTTCCTTGATTTCGTCCTTATCCTTACGGACAAAGCGAACGCGGATGCGGAACGGCATGCCGTAGGTCAAACGAAGGGCCCGACACTCATCCGTCGTATAGCGTGCTTCTGAGAGATCGTAGCTGATATACTCCAAGCGAAGATTCCCATCGTAACTTTCGATGGGAAAAATTTCGCGGAGCAGGGCTTCGAGACCCTCGCACTTTCGCTTGGCGATCTCCACATCCTTTTGCAGGAAGCGGGTATACGCCTTGGTTTGGACGTTGATCAGGTTCGGGATCGGCAGCGCATCGCCGCGCTTGCTGTAATCACGAGGTTCACGCTCTCGCATCAGTCTTCCTTGTCCGGAGGGTGGGACCACCGTTTGGCAACCGGTTCAACCGATCACCAACCCGGCGAAAAGCCGCAGGTTCTTTCCACAAGTCGATAAAAATAGCCGCCTTACTGTTGTTAAGCGGCTTTAAAACCGGGCGCAGATTCAATCTTATGCACCCGGATTACAATCTTAATGTCGTCACAGTACCAAAATGTCACGATTCGTCAAGCGCAAAAATAGAACCAGAACCCCATCGCTCCTAAAGAGCGGGGGAAATTCTTGGGTCTTTGACGGAAGTTATTTTTGCATCTTAGCCAAAACGGACGCCTTGATAATACTGATCCTTCCTGCTGGTGTCAAATAAATTGTTGAAGATGGATAAAACTATTGGCGACCCCCTGATTCGGCTATCCATATCAGCAATGCCGTGCGTGAGGAAAGCACTGAGGAATCCGGGGGGAACCACGAAGGCACAAAAGCGCGAAGTTCTCGCGAAAGGATTCGGGTACGCTTATACCGAGACGACACACATCAACATAGAAATTCCTTCGCGTCGACTTCGTGCCTTCGCGCCACCGCGCGTCCCCCCGCTTTCGCTCCCCTCCCCCGCAACCTTAACCCCACTGATTTAATTTTTATCAGACTCTGTTACGATCCGACCCTATGAAATCCATTTCCACCCTACCACTTTGGCTAAGCATTTTGATCATCGCGCCGCTATTCGCGCAGACCCGACCTGCGACACAACCTTCTACCCTTCCGCTGCGAAGCTTGGGAATCGCCCAAGTGCTGGGACTCGACCCGAAGCCCCCGCTTCGACCGAAAAATCTGCCCGCGGGCACGACGATGGAACTGGACCTTCATTACGGCGACGCCCCGGGCCGCGGGCAACTGCTCGATCTGTACCTGCCGGAAAAAATCACCGCGCCACTCCCACTCCTCATCTGGATCCACGGCGGAGGTTGGAGCGCGGGCGACAAAGCCGGCTGCCCGGCGCTGGCGATGATCCCGCGCGGATACGCGGTCGCGAGCCTGAACTATCGCCTCTCGCAGGAGGCCGTCTTCCCTGCGCAGATTCAGGATTGCAAAGGGGCCATCCGATGGCTTCGGGCTCACGCCCAACAATACCACCTCGATCCTAATCACATTGGCGTCTGGGGTGCCTCCGCCGGTGGGCATCTGGTGGCGTTGCTCGGCACCAGCGGGGGTGAAAAGGAAATCGAAGGAAACGTCGGTGGCAATCTCGATCAATCGAGCGCGGTCCAGTGCGTGATCGACTGGTTCGGTCCCTCGGACATGAGCGTCTTTTTTGACCAAGCCGCGACGGCCCCCAATATCTTCAAAGCCGACCCCGACCGCTCCCCCATCGCCACCCTCTTCGGCGGCCCCCCGCGCGACCATCTCGACCTCGTGCGATTGGCGAACCCCATCACGTTCGTCAAAAAAGGAAACCCGCCCTTCCTGATCGTCCACGGCGACAAAGACACGCTCGTGCCGTTGGCCCAAAGCCAGATGCTGGCCGACGCTCTAAGAAAAGCCGGGGATGAGGTATACTTGGAAGTGCTGGAAGGTGCTGGCCATGGAAACGGTTTCGACAAGCCCGCCCTCCGCGACCTGATGGCCGATTTCGTCGACAAGCACTTGAAATAAACCTGGCATGTTGACAGGCAAAGATCGTTGGATACACTCTTCCCTCGCCCGCGCGACCCCGTCGCCGGGCAAAATCTGAATCCGATCCCGGGGCCATAGTGAAATGGGATCACACCACCATGGCATGGTGGGATTCGGGGTTCGAATCCCCGTGGCTCCATTTTTTTGAACCAAAATCCGAAAGCATACCACGTCCGGGGGACGAGGCCCGTGGCCGTGTTCCACATTTTCATAACGTAATCCAGCTTCAGCTACTTCGGATGGGATACCCGCGACGCGCAACTCCCATTACTTCAATTATGGCCTACCGTAGATTCAGAATCGCAACGTGCATTCTCGCGTGCGACAGCACAGGCAAAGGAAACGCTTAGCGATCGTGACTCGTGATGAACCGTGTCAATCCCGCCGCGTAAAACGCGTGGCCCATGTGAGGCCTGTGTCAGCAAGTGGTTTTTTTAGAATCCCGCCATGGGCAGCCGTAATCTTCAAGCGGAGTTTTTTGCGTCAATGGCCGAGCCGCAGGCTTTTCGCCTTCTGTTCGAGCAACTGCCTGGCATCTTCTTCTTCGTGAAGGACGGGCATGACCCCGCGAGCGTTCAGGAAGCGGCACCAGCGCTGACGGGCTCTTCAAACCACTCCCCAATGGCTTAGTCACGGCGTTTTGGATGGAGGGTCCACCATCTTGTCGGCCATGCGGCGGCCCAGTTCCAGCGTGCCGGCGGTGCCAAAGTGGCCGTGATCTTTGGGATACCGCGTGTTGCGGTCGTCGGCGCGCTGACTCAGGTCGTCGGTGGCAATCACGAAGGCACCCTTGACCGCTACTCCCGCGCCAGAGTTCTGATCCACTTCCTTTTCACCCTGCCGGACGAGGTCGCGGTTATGGCCCGCGTTCGGCGGTGGCAGGACGTAGCCGTAGATGAACAGCATGTCTGGGGCTTGGAACTGCTCACGCACCCGCGCGATGAAACGCGCCAGGTTCTTCCCGTAGTCGCTCGCCGTCTCCCCTTTCTTGGCGTCGCCCTCGCCTTGTTGCCAGAGCATCCCGCAGATCGTGGGCTCGTACCCCTGTTCCTTGAGTCCCTTCAGGCCGAGCTGTACCGTTTCCACGAAGGTCTTGAACTGCGGGCCAAAGTGATCGACGTCGGCAGCATCCTTACCGGGTTGCCAATCCTGATACAGGTTCGCGCCGCTGTGGGCGTGCTTGATCAGCGCAATCTGCCGGTCCGGCCACCGTTCTGCCAGGCGGTTGCCGAAGCCCAGTTCCGGCCCGAACCGATCAGGCGATTCCGAGGCTTGGTGCAAGGGCAACCAGATGTTTGGCTCGGCGCCGCTGTCCAGGTGCGGCTTACCGGAGTGAAACAGCAGCATCTTGGGATTCGGCGTGAAGCCGTCGGGCAGGTTTGCCATGTAGCCCTGTCCGGTGGCGTTGGACTGGCCGGCGATCAGGTAGACGTCGATCGGTTTTACCGGCTCGGCGGCCAAAACGGCCGCACCCCAACATACGACAAATATGCACGCGAAGGTCTTGCAGCATCTCATGCGAAGAAATACGCGCGTCGGCGACACTCGTTTTCGACGCGGTCCAGCTTGGCGGGATTTCAACAAAAAAACTGGCAGCCTGCTACAAAAACGGGGGCGACGGTCACGCGTAGTGTAGCGTGTTCTTCACAAAGCGATCGGAAGATGATGATGCAACTTTTATCGAAGTCTCTGCCGGTGACACTATTGGCTGTCGTGCTCTTCGGCGGCCGATACCTTGACGCGACGGCGGCGGAACGTGCGGTTCCCGGCCCCGCGACGCTCCCCGCCCAACCACAGCAAGACGGGAGGATGGCGGGGTTCCGACACGCCAAGTACGGCCTGTTCATCCACTGGGGCCTCTACGCCATCCCCGCCGGCGAGTGGAAGGGCAAG
>JANXVV010000404.1 GCA_025351525.1 Humisphaera sp.
GACGAACAAGGGCGAGGTGACGATCTGGGCCACTGGCGTGTCGGTCGCCTCCAAAGCGCTGCTGCCACCGCCCGCCAAGTGGGAAGGCTTGAGCGATATTGAATTGCGCTATCGGCAGCGGTACGTCGATCTGTGGGCCAACCCGGAGGTGATGCGGGTGATGAAATTGCGGATGCAGATCGTGCAGGAGATTCGCAGTTTCATGGCTGGCCGGGGGTTTCTGGAAGTGGAGACGCCGATGATGCAGCCCATCGCCGGCGGGGCGGCGGCGAAGCCATTTACGACGCATCACAACGCGCTGGACATCCCACTGTTTTTGCGGATCGCGCCGGAGCTTTATCTGAAGCGGTTGCTCGTCGGCGGGTTTAACAAGGTCTTCGAACTCAATCGCAATTTTCGCAATGAGGGGATTTCGCCGCGACATAATCCCGAGTTCACCATGCTCGAAGCGTATGAGGCATTCGGGTCGTGGGAGACGATGGCGGAACTCGTTGAGAGCATGATCTGCACGATTGCAATGAAGCTGTTTGGGACGTTAAAGATTGTTCACCACGAAGACGCGAAGGGCACGAAGAAGAAGATTGATCTTGAGGGGGATTTGAGTATGCCGGCGGGGCAGAGGTGGCGAAGGGTGAGGCTTGCAGATCTTGTGGAGGAGAGGACGGGGTGGAAATTTGATAAAAATATAAAAATGGAAGTTGCAGATCCAGATCTTCTTGAAGCATTAGTACTGACTCAGCAATCGAATATGCTTGACAGAATTCGCACGTTTATTGGCGGTACTGTTACTGTTCAAGGCAGGAAGATGACAGGCAAAGACATTCACGAGTTTCTGATTAACTCTGCTGGCGGATCAGATCTGCTTTCCAAGGGGGAAGAAAAAATCCGTACAAAGTTAGTGGGGCTGACAGGTGCCGAACAGCTTCAAGAAATCTACGAGAAACTGATCGAACCCACCCTCATCGACCCCACTTTCGTCACCCATATCCCCTCCGTCATCATCCCCCTGGCAAAGAAAAACCAAGCCCATCCCTTCTTCGCCGACGTCTACGAACTAGCGATCAACGGCCAGGAAATCTCCCCCGGCTACACCGAGCTAAACGACCCGGACGTGCAGGCCGCCAACTTCGCCGAGCAGGTCGGCGACAAGGATGAACAGCAGAAGGTGGATGAGGATTTCCTGCTCGCCCTCCGCTACGGAATGCCCCCGGCCGGTGGGCTTGGGTTGGGGATTGATCGGCTGGTGATGATGCTGACCGGGGCGGAGAGCATTCGGGATGTGATTTTGTTCCCGCTGATGAAGCCGCAGGGGTGAAGCATGATATTCGCATGGAACAGCCGCAACATCGCACACATTGCGATACATGCTATAGAACCGGAGGAAGCGGTGTTCGTTGCAAAGCGAGCGAGACCTCCGTTCCCTAATGGACGTGAAAACGGCAAACTTGTTGTGCGAGGCCCAACCTCCGACGGCCGATGGTTGCAGGTTATATATATTCTTCGGGAGCCGGATACAATTTCGCTGGATTGGATTATCCCTGAAGATCGTCTTCACTTTGATGACGAAGACGGAATTGGGTATGTCGTTCATGCGCGTGAACTCACTGAATCGGAGCGCCAAGACACCCGGAAGAAGTTAGGACGATCATGACGAAAACCAAACGCAAAAAATCTGCTCCATCCCCATCGCGGCCATATTGGGAAATGACACTGGACGAACTACGGGAGGCGACCAAGGAGTTTGACGGGCCAATGGACCTCTCCGATTGGCGTCCGCTAACCCGAGCAGAACGGGCAAGACATGACCGAGCGATGAAAGGGCCGGTCCGATCGATCTTCATCCATCAACCTGACGAATCTGGTAAGCGGCGTGTCACGGTTCTGTCGGAAGAGCGCACGAAAAGCAAATTGGAAATTGAGCTTACGCAGGATTTACTGAAACATTGCAACGACTATGCGTCAAAACACGATTTGACGATCTCGGAGGTCATTGCCATGAGTCTCAAGACTTCTTTTGTTTTTGCCGAGTAGAGCGGATGACGAGAAAACTTTGAAGGGGTATCTTGCATTTTTGATTCGTAGCATGGGCTACCAGCCCACTTTTGAAGTGAAACATGGGCTGGTAGCCCATGCTACAAGAACCACGCATGTATAAACTCCTCCTGATCCTCCGCTATCTCCGCAAACGCCGCATTGCCTGGGTTTCATTGATCGCGGTGACACTCTGCACGGCTCTCATGCTCGTCGTCATCAGCGTCATGGGCGGTTGGCTGCGCATGTTCCGATTGTCGTTCCATGGATTGAGCGGCGATGTGCTGGTGCAGTCGACTTCGATGAGCGGGTTTCCGAATTACGATGAGATGGTGAAGGCGATCGAGGCGCTGCCGTCGGTGGGGGTGGGGAACGCGGTGCCGGTGATCAAGACCTTTGGGTTGATTAACCTCAACAACCGCATCACTGAAGGCGTGCAGGTATTGGGGTATCCGGTGGACAAGATCGGGCATGTGAATGAATGGCCGGAATCGCTGTATCGGCAGAATCTGGCTCGAACCGAGGCGGCGGAAAAGCTCGCGAATCCGGATCTAAAATTGACGTCGGAGGATAAAGCGTATTACCAGAAGTTGATGGCGGATCAGTCGCCGCCCTCGTTTGATCTGGTGCGCGACGCGGGTTTGCGGATTGAAAAGTTGCCGGAAGGCGTGGTGTTTCCCGACGCGATCAAGTTGAAGATTCGCTATGTGCCGAATGAAAATTTGCTGATCTGGCAGGGGGAGATGAGTGACGAGGAGCGGGACCAGCTTTTGGTGTTGTCGAATGATCCGGGCTATCACTCGGATATTCGCGAGCTGTATCGGCTAAGTGATTTTCGGCGGATGGTGCCGAAGGTGCGCGGGGCCGACCCGCGAAATTGGCCGGGGATTATCTTGGGCGAAGGGGTGGCGCGGATTCACAAGGGTAAAGATGGCAAGCTGACCGGGCGCGATCCGACGCTGACGCGCGTGCCGGTGACGCTGACGGTGTTGGGAATCCCGCCGGAGGGTCGGGCGGATATGACGGCTCCACCGCCGGCCCGGCCTTACTGGATCGTGGATGACAGTCGAACCAAGGTGTATCAGTACGATTCGCAGACGGTGTATGTGCCGTTCGATAAGTTGCAGGAAGACCTGGGGATGACCGAGCAGAAGAACGAGGATGGCTCGGTGCTGTATGGGCCGCGGGCGAGCGAGATCGATATCCGCATCAAGCCGAATTTTGATCTGAACAAAACGAAGGAAGAGATCGAACGAGCCTGCGATGGAGTGGTCCAGACGAAATTCAGAAGCGGCACGCTCGGGTCCTATGGCGGGTATTCCGTGCAGACCTGGGAGGAAAGCAATCGCGTCTGGCTGCACGCGATCGAGAACGAAAAAATCCTGGTGATGTTTCTGTTCGGGCTGATCAGCATTGTCGCGGTGTTTCTGATCTTCTGCATTTTCTACATGATCGTGGTCGAGAAAACGCGGGACATCGGGATCATCAAGAGCGTCGGCGCCACCAGCGGCGGGGTGGCGGGGATTTTTCTGGGTTACGGCCTCGCGATCGGGATCGTTGGCGCGGGGATGGGGTTGCTGCTGGCATACCTGATCGTGCATCATATTAATGAGTTGCATTCATGGCTGGGCCGTGCGTTTAAAGTGGTGATTTGGGATCCGCAGGTGTACGCCTTCGATACGATTCCGAATACGATGGACGGCAAAGAGGTGACGGTGATCGTCATCGTCGCGGTATTGTCGGCGGTGCTGGGCGCTTTGGTCCCCGCCATTCGGGCGGCGAGGCTGCATCCGGTGGAAGCGCTGCGATGGGAATGAGCAGGACATCTTCTTGTGGCACGGGCTTCCAGCCCGTGTTAACGGGCAGGTGCGAAAAACAGCTTGTTTTTTTGCGATCTTCTTCGAGTTTTGGACCGCAAACACGGGCTGGAAGCCCGTGCCACAACAACGAAGCAAGAAGAGTCGTAGCAACTCAAAAGTAATCGAACCATGCAAGACACCCTGACTGGCCCTGATCGATCCGCGAAGAAGCCGCTTTCTTCGGACATCATTCTGCGCGCCCAGGGATTGCGCCGGTTGTTCAAGATGGGCGACAGCACCGTCGAAGTGCTCAAGGGCGTGGATATGGCCATCCGGCGGGGAGAATTTATCGCCATCGAAGGGCGGTCCGGTTCCGGGAAAAGTACATTGCTGCATATTCTGGGGGCGTTGGATGCGCCTGATTCGGGTGAGGTGGAATTTGAGGGGGCGAAGTTTGACGGGGTGGGCCGAAGTAAGCTAAGGAACGCGCAGTTCGGGTTTGTGTTCCAGTTTTATCATCTGCTGCCGGAACTGAACGTGCTTGAAAATACGCTGCTGGCCCCGATGATCGCCTTCTCGTGGCTAAACTTTCGTTCGCAGAAAAAAGAGTTGACCACCCGCGCCATGGCCGTGCTGGAATCGCTGGGAATGTCGCATCGGCTCAAGCACAAACCCTCCCAACTCAGCGGGGGTGAACGGCAACGGGTCGCCATCGCACGGGCGCTGATGAACTCGCCCAAGGTGCTGTTCGCCGATGAACCCACGGGGAATCTCGACGCTGAAACCGGCGTACAGATCATGAGCGTGCTGGAGAAGTTGCATCGGGATGAAGGTCAGACGATCGTGATGGTCACGCACGATCGCGCCTTGGCTCGCACGGCCGATCGCGTGCTGGTCCTGAAGGAAGGCCGTCTGCAAAAGGCCGAAGGTGTCGTCGAAAAAGCACTTTAACGAATCAGCGGCGTGGTCACTTCGGTGACCCTGCACATCGAAACAAGGAATCGCGAATGTCGTCGAATAAGTCCCTGAAAATCTGGATCGATGGCGAACTGCTCAACCAAGCCGACGCCAAGGTGAGCGTGTACGACCACGGCCTGCTCTATGGCGACGGCGTGTTTGAAGGCCTCCGCGTCTACAACGGAAAAATTTTTGAGCCCGAGGCACACGTCCGCCGACTCTATAACTCCGCCAAGGCGATTCGGCTGACGATTCCCATGACGCCGGACCAGATGATCGCGGCCATTGCGTTGACCGCCAAAGCAAATCAATTCAACGACTGCTACGTCCGCGCCGTCGTCACGCGCGGTATCGGCTATCTGGGTCTCAACCCCACCAAGTGCCCCAATCCCACGGTGTTCATCATCACCGATCTGATCGAGATGTATCCGAAGGAAATGTATCGGAACGGAATGGCGATCATCACCGCCTCGGTGATTCGCAATCATCCGAACGCCCTGAGCCCGCGCATCAAAAGCCTGAATTATCTGAACAACATTCTGGCGAAGATCGAGGCGGTGGATGCCGGGGTTTCAGAGGCCCTGTTGTTGAACGCCGATGGAAACGTCGCAGAATGCACAGCCGACAACATCTTCATGGTGCGGGACGGCCTGGTCATCACCCCGACCACCAACGACGGCATCCTCGAAGGAATCACCCGCGGCGCGATCCTGCAATTGTGCGGCAAACTGCAGATCCCCTGCGTGGAGCGGACGATCCAGCGATACGATCTCTATGTCGCGGATGAATGTTTCCTGACCGGCACCGGCGCGGAGGTGATCGCGGTGACGAAGATCGATGGCCGGGAGATTGGCAGCGGGAAGCCCGGGCCGATTACAATGCGGCTGCTGGAAGCGTTTCACAAGCACGTGCGCGGGGAGATGTAGTCCGGTGATTGTTTTTTTTTTAGCGGCTGTGTCTTCGGCACAGCTGCTAAAAGTTCAAAGGCTGACGATTCGCAGTATCCACATTTATTTGACAGGCCGATGATTTATCGCTGTCATTAACGCACTGCGGTCATCGCGATAAATTCGGCAGGCGACACGATAGGGATGCCACTTATCTGCCGCAGGGAGAGCAAGTGTTTTTTGTCGCCGGATATGACGTGTGTCGCTCCACCGACTAAAGCACACTCCAATACCATGTCATCGTGCGGATCGGCGCAGAGGCCGGTCATTTTTCCTGAGATGGCGACGGGTCGCAGCACAAGTTGCAAAGACCCGATGACTTCCACAATACGCTGATTATCGAATTGCAGCTTCGAGGCAAGTTTCTCCGCCAATTCATCAAGGATTTCAACGCAGGTCAATCCGTCGATATCGCCATCGCGTGCCATTCGCAGGCATTGGCCGGGCTTGCCGCCCCAGCCGATGGCGGATAGGAGCACTCCCGTATCGAATACGGCCGCGATGTTCACGGACGGTCCTCGTGAACCAGCGCGTCGGTAAACTCCAATTTTTGATCATCGTCCAGCGCGTCCCAGTTCAGCCCCTTCAATGATGCCAACTCGCGCAGCCGGGCTTCCGCCGCTGGCCGATGGGCCTGCCAGCAGTCGACGTCCGTGGCAAACATGGCCGACATGACCGGTCGCCGGCGTTCCGGCGGCAGACGGCGGAATTGATCAACGACTTCCTTTTCCTGTGCGGTCAATGAGATCATCATGGCTCCTGTCGCAATATGCGTGTCGAATAAAATCGAGCGCGAGACGGTGCAATATTCAGGCCTTCGATGCGACCCGCATCGCCTTCCGCCCCGGTGAACTGATGAAATCCTCCATCGCCTTGCGGGCATCCCCATCCAACATTTGACGCGGCGGGTGCTTCATCGTCCAGGCACAGACCGCATCCAGCGGACCCGCCAAACCCGCGTCCCGCGCCAGCTTGCAGCAGCGGATCGCATCGACGACCACACCGGCGGAATTGGGGGAGTCTTCCACGCTCAGGCGAAGCTCGAGATTCATCGGCACCCCGCCGAAACCGGTGCCTTCGATTCGGAGGAAGCAGACTTTGTTGTCCTTCTGAAACGGCACGAAGTCGCTCGGGCCGATATGAATTTTGTCGGGTTCCAACGGCACATCCAACTGACTCTGGACCGCCTCGGTCTTGCTGATTTTTTTGCTGGCGAGGCGGTCGCGGTTGAGCATGTTGAGAAAGTCGGTGTTGCCGCCGGTGTTGAGTTGGTAGGTCGAGTCGATCCGCACGCCGCGCTCGTTGAAGAGGCGGGCGAGGGTGCGATGGGTGATCGTCGCGCCGATCTGGGCTTTGACATCATCGCCGACACAGGGGATGCCGGCTTCCGTGAATTTGCGGGCCCACCGGGGATCGGAAACGACAAAGCAGGGAACGCAGTTGATGAAGCTGACGCCCGTATCGAGACAGGCCTGGGCATAGTGTTCGGTGGCTTGCTGCGAGCCCACCGGCATGTAGCTGATGAGCATTTCCGCGCCGCTGGCGCGCAGCACTTTAGCGATGTCGACCGGAGGCAATTTGGCAGGCTCAAACCGCTGATGGAGCGGGTAGTTCATCATGTGAGCCGGGCAGCCATCCAGCACGGGGCCCATCTGCACGATCACACCGCTTAGTGAAACCTCGCGGTCGATGTCTTTCGTGTTATTCGGCAGCGCGAAGATCGCCTGTTCCAACGGCTTGCCCACCTTGCGGGCATCGATATCGAACGCGGCGACGACCTGCAGATCCTCAACCCGCCATCCGCCAAGTTCCGGATGCAGCAGGCCGACCGTGTCGGCATCGGCGGCTCGTTTCGAGTAATAAGCCAATCCTTGAATCAGGGAACTGGCGCAGTTCCCGATGCCCGCGATCGCGATCTTGATGGTGTTGCTCATAGGGGTCGTTCTTCGTTCAGCGTATTACGGCCCATGCGGAAAAATGTTGTGTCAATACTACACCACAGGCCGGAGTTGGGCGAGAAATTCGATGTTTCCACCGGCACCGGTGATCGGACTTTGAATCGTCCGCACCACCTCGAACCCCGCCTCCTGCGCGTCAAGGACGGCAAGGTTTACCACGCTTTCCACCCGTTCCGCCGGCAAAATCCCCTTCCGCAACAGCGATGCTTCCGCCTCATAATGCGGCTTAATTAATGTGATCACGATGCCATCTTCCGCAATCATCAACCGTGCGGCGGGAAGGATGTGCTTCTGCTTTGTCCAGGCGACATCGATGGTGATTCGCGCGATTTTCTCGGGAAGCCGTGCGTGCATTGCGTTGGTGCGCTCCATCACCACCACGCGCGGGTCTTTGCGAAGTTTCCAATCCAATGCGCCGTAGCCGGTGTCGATGGCGTACACTTTCGCCGCCCCGCGCTGCAGCAGACAATCCACGAATCCCCCGGCGTTGCAGCCCAGATCGGCGCACACGCATCCGGTGACGTCGATCTGAAAATGATGCAGCGCGTGTTCTAGCTTGTGGCCGGCGCGCGAGACGAATTCGGGCATTCACAGATTATAGTGTAATGCTCCGCAGCCATCGCCGCCCGTGGCCCATCGTGACAGCTTGCGAAGTAATTCGTAGCATGGGCTGCCAGCCAATGGGGTCGTAATCGCCATGCAGATCATTTTTGTCCCATCGTTGGAAAATAAGGAAGTCAGATGAAAGCAATTCGGTTTCTGTTTGCCGCAATGATTCTACTGGGGCCGGTCGGGCTGAACTTCTCCGAACTCGCGGCGGAACCCGCGCAGACGGAATTCAAGCTCGCCTTCGGACCGGGCAACGCGCCGCCGGGATACTTGCGCGTGTCACCGACACAGGCCTACAGTAAAGAAGCCGGCTACGGCTTTGAAGGAGTGCCGAAAATTTCCGAAGTGGATCGCGGTGGTGAAAATCCGCTCCACGCCGGGTTCTGCACCAGTGAAAATCCATTCTTCTTCTCCGTCGCATTGCCCGAGGGGAATTACAAGGTCACCGTCACGCTCGGCGATGCGCAGGGTGAATCGACCACGACGATCAAATCAGAACTACGGCGATTGATGCTCGAACAGATTCACACCAGGCCCGGTGAATTCATCTCCCGCAGTTTCATCGCCAATATCCGCACGCCGATTTATCCCGGTGGCAATGTCCATCTCAAATCGCCGCGCGAGACGAAGGATGAGGCCTGGGCGTGGGATGAAAAACTCACGCTCGAAATCAACGGCAAGCCTGCTTGCCTGGCCGCGATGGAGATTTCCAAAGTCGACGTCCCCACGATTTACATTCTCGGCGATTCGACGGTCTGCGATCAATCGAAGGAACCTTATGCCAGTTGGGGCCAAATGCTTCCCCGGTTTTTCAAGCCGGAGGTTGCGGTGGCGAACCATGCCGAGTCGGGCGAGACGTTGAGCAGTTCGCAGGGTGCGCACCGGTTTGACAAGGTGCTAAGCGCAATGAAACCGGAGGACATTCTGCTGATTCAGTTCGGGCATAATGACATGAAATCCAAGGGTGCCGATGCTTCAGAGCAATATAAGTCGACGCTCAAGAAATGGGTGGCGGAAGTGAAAAAGAAGGGCGGCATTCCGGTGCTGATCACGCCGGTGAATCGGCATAGTTTTCAAGGGGCTGAAGTGGTCAACAGCCTGCGGGATTATCCGGACAAAGTGCGCGAAGCCGCTAAAGAAGAGGGCGTGGCGATGATCGATTTGAATGCGATGAGCAAGACGCTTTATGAGGCGCTCGGGCCGACTCCTTCGATTCAACTTTTCGAGCACAATGCCGATGCAAGCAAATTCGATGGAACGCATCACAGCCCGTATGGTGCCTATGAATTGGCGAAGTGCGTGATTGAGGGCATGAAGAACGCGAAGCTGGAAGTGGTAAAACTGATGGTGGACGGTGTGCCGGTGTTCGATCCCGCCAAGCCGGATCCGGTGAGTGCGTTTGGTGTGCCGCCCAGTCCCGGCGCGCCGGGGCTTCGGCCTTTGGGTGACTGAATGAAATCGCGTTTTTTTGTCCCGAAGAAAACGCTTGCCTTCGGCACAGCGGCCCAAATAAAAACCCTTCGATAAGGACCCATCATGCTTCCAATAACCGCTCGAAATATTCGCCGCGCCATTTTCGCCTTCGGATACTTTTCGATCCTCGTGCCTTCGGTCGATGCGCAGACGAGAAGGGATAACAGTTTCGGCATGGGCCCCCCGGTGACGGCGGAGGTTGTTGCCGCTGCCGCCGCCGCAAAAACACCCGAAGCCGATGGCCCCGTCAAACCGACCTGGGATTCCATCCGAAGTCACTACCAAGTTCCCCAATGGTTCATCGACGGCAAATTCGGCATCTTCATGCACTGGGGCGTCTACGCGGTGCCGGCGTATCACAACGAGTGGTACGAGAAGCACATGTACGCCGCGTTTTCAGATTGGCATGAGCAGAATTTCGGCCCGCAAGATAAGTTCGGCTACAAGGATTTCATTCCGAAGTTCACCTGCGAAAAATTCAATGCGGACGAATGGGCGACGCTGTTCAAAAAATCCGGCGCGAAATACATCGTGCCCACCGCCGAGCATCACGATTGGTTTTCGCTGTGGGACAGTGATGTCAGCCGATGGAACGCGGTGAAAATGGGGCCGCATCGCGATCTGATCGGTGAACTGGGCGCGGCGGTGCGCAGGCAGGGATTGAAGTTTGGCGTCTCCAACCACAGCATCGAGCACTACACGTTTATCCAGGCGAAGAGCGGTTTGAAAACCGATCTCGACGATCCCGAGTTCGCCGATTTCTATTGGACGAAGCACAACGATGAAACCCTGCAGAAGTTTCTTGAAATCTGGGTCGCCAAAAATATCGAACTGATCGACAAGTATCAGATCGACATGCTGTGGTTCGACAACGGCGTGAATTCGCGGGCTTACGATCCGCTTAAAATGAAAGTGGCGGCTTACTATTACAACCGCGCAAAGCAGTGGGGCAAGGAAGTTTCCATCAGCACCAAGGATTCCGCCTACCTGGCCGGCAGCATCCTGGATTTTGAAAAAGTGCAGCGCGGCCCGAAGGATGTCTTGCCCGGCGCCTGGCAGGCGGATGATCCCATCGGCAGCACCTGGGGCTACACCAAAGACATGAAGATTGCCGCTGCGGGTTCCGTCATCAATAAGCTCGTCGACCTCGTCAGCAAAAACGGCAACCTGCTGCTGAACCTTTCCCCGATGGCCGACGGCACGATTCCAGAGGCCCAGCAACAGACCCTGCTGGAAATCGGCAAATGGCTCGATGTGAACGGTGAAGCCATCTACGGCACCCATGCCTGGGTGAGTTCGAGTGACGGAGCCGGGCGGGGCGCGTGTCGGTTTACGGTCAAGGGGGATGCGCTGTATGCCATCTACTTATCATGGCCGGGAGAAGAGGCGGTCATCGCCTCTTTGGCAACGGGCAAGGCGCCCGAGGGTAAGGTGGAGACCGTGAACATGATTGGGCAAGCGGGCCAGTTGGAGTTCACTCAGGTCGCCGAGGGTCTGAAGGTGAAGATGCCGGCCCGGCGAGCCGGGAATTATCCGATCGCGCTGAAGATTAGCGGATTGAAGCTCAACCCCCCGGGACCGGCGGTTCCGGCAGTGGTTGGAAGATAAGCTTTAGTACTCAGCCCGCACCAATGGCGTGGGTCAAACCGGTGCCACAGGTCGCGGTACTCCGAGACCCGTGCTATTC
>JANXVV010000424.1 GCA_025351525.1 Humisphaera sp.
CCCATGCTTTTTGGCCGAAGAAATGCATGGGCGAGACGCCCATGCCACCTTATTCAAAGCACCCCATTCAGAATACTACTGCTCCCGCGCAAAATACTCCGCTTCCAAATCCTTGAGCTTTTTGGCAAGCGTATCGTGTTCCGTCTGAACGTTCTTGTTCCGCGATGCATCCTTAAATGACCGCGCCCCCGCGAACGACTGCTGGCACTCGGCCAGGGCGATTTCGGTGTCCGTGATCTGCCGTTCCAACTCCTTCATCCCCAGCTTGCCGAAGGGTCGTAGATAGGGATTGTCCGCCTTCTTCCCCGCCGGTTTTTTTTCCGGTTGCGGCTTGGCAACCTGCCTGGAAGCGGGTTTGTTCTTCGCATCCTTTGCCGCCTTCGCCATCGCCGCATTCTGCGCCAGCTTCGCCATCCAGGCGCTGTAATTCCCCTCGAAATCCGTGATGCCCGGCGGGTCCAGCACGATCAATCGGCTGCACGATTTATCCAGAAAATACCGGTCATGGCTCACGCACATGATCGTGCCGGGAAAATTCTTCAACGCCCCTTCCAGCGCTTCACACGAGGCGATATCCAAATGGTTTGTCGGTTCATCCAGCACCAGCACGTTCGGCTTGTCCAGCAGCAAAATCGCCAGCGCCACGCGGGCCCGCTCGCCGCCGCTGAGCAGCATGATCTGCTTATCCACGTCGTCGCCGCGAAAGAGCATCAATGCCAGAACGTTCCGCAGATCCTGATCTTTCACGTCCCCTTCAACCCCCGCACGAATTTCCTCGGTCACTGTGTTTTCAGGGTCGAAGTCATCCAGATTCTGATCGTAGTAACCGATGTTCAGATTCGCGCCCCACTTCAATTTTCCCGCATCGGCATCGCGACGGCCAATGAGGGTTTCGAGCATCGTCGTCTTGCCGGAACCATTGGGCCCGATGATGCCGATCCGCTCGCCGCGCTTGACGTGGAAACCGATGTCCTGCCATAGCACACGGCCATCATACGCCTTGGTCAATTCGCGCACCTGCAACACCTGATCGCCGGCCCGCTGATCGGTGTCGATCGACATTTGGATGTGATGCTGCGTCTCGACCGACTGAATCAGCTTGTCGCTGATGAGCAGCCGATTCAACCGCTTGCCACGGCCTTTTGCCTCTTTGGATCGCTGCCCGGCCCCGAACCGGCGGATGAATTCCTTCTGCTTCTCGATGTCCGACTGCTGTTCCTCATACGCACGGGCCTGCGAAAGTTCTTGCAGTTCGCGCTGGGCGACGAAGGCGGTGTAGTTGCCGGGATAACTGCTGATCTGCGCGCGATTCAACCAGCAGATGCGCGTGGCCAATCGATCCAGCAAATAGCGGTCATGGCTGATGAGCAGCGTTGCGCCTTTGAAATCGAGCAGATATTTTTCGAGCCATTCGATCGCCATCAGATCGAGGTGATTCGTCGGTTCGTCGAGCAGCAACACATCCGGCTCACTGATCAACAGCTTGCAGAGCGCCAACCGTGAGCGCTGACCGCCGGAAAGGGTCGTGACGTTTTGCTCCCACATGTCCCGACCGAGACCGATGCCGAGCAACGTCGCCTCCAACCGATGCTGCCAGGCATAACCCCCTGCCAGGTCGAAATCGTGTTGAACGTGCTGATACTTGTTGAGGACTTTGTCGAGCGCATCGCCGGTGACTTCCGCCATCTCATGCTCGATCTCGCGCATCAGATGCGACAATCGATGCAACTCGGCGAAGGCCAGTTCCGCCTCGTCCAGCACGGTGTTGGCTGGATCGAACACGGGATTTTGCGAGAGCAGCCCGAGTTTCACCGACTTGCCAACGGCCACCGTACCCGAATCGGGGATGAGCTCCCCGATGATGGCTTTGAAGATGGTGGTCTTACCGGCGCCATTGGGCCCGATAAGCCCCACGCGTTCGCCGAGTTCGAGGCCGAAACTCAGTTTATCGAACAGGACGCGCTGACCGAAGGTTTTTTCAAGATTTAAAAGCGTGACGAGGGGCATTGCAACAACCGGGCAAACAGCCAAGAAAAATGCGGTGCCCTATCGGACGGCCACAAGCGCGCCCGCGACACCGCGGCAGGTCGGGAATCGAACAATGATACCCGAAGTCGGGCGACTATTGAAGAGCGGATTGCACAGTCCCTCCGCAGAACCATTTTTCCCGCGCAAAAATCGCGCGGGTCAACAGGTTGCGGCGGGACACTCGAATCCAAGCCATCGAGAATAACTCTTGTTCGTTCGCCAATAACCCACCTTTTCCTGCAATTTTGAGA
This sequence comes from Humisphaera sp., assembly GCA_025351525.1. GTDB lineage: Bacteria > Planctomycetota > Phycisphaerae > Tepidisphaerales > Tepidisphaeraceae > JANXVV01. The sequence goes on from JANXVV010000424.1 coordinate 2,280, forward strand.
GCGTTCTCGCTCTGGCACTCACTTCGCTCTTACCGTATTTCGTAGTCGTCACCGGATGACTGCGAGTGATGC
>JANXVV010000426.1 GCA_025351525.1 Humisphaera sp.
GAAAGCCGAATCGGGGCCGGGATTTTTTTAGCTCACCTCTGCTGGACAGCCTGCCCCGCGTCATTACACTCGCGCCGTGACTATGAATTTCGATCGATACGATGCGGTGCTGCTGGATCTGGATGGGACGATCTATCACGAGGAGCATGCGCTGCCGGGGGCGGTGGAGTTGCTTCGCCGTTTGCAGCGGGAAGGGCGGAAGTTTGCGTGTCTGACCAACAGCACGTCCAGCCCGCAGCGAATCGCCGAGCGGTTGCGGCGGATGGGCGTCGACCTGCCGGACGAGGCGATCTACACCGCCGGGGCGGCGGCGGTGGATTTTGTGTTAAGCGCCGATTTCAGATCGGGACAGGATCGCCTGCCGCGCGTTTACAGTCTGGCGACGGAAGGCGTGCATGAATTACTCGAGGGGAAAGTGGAGTGGGTCCGGTCGGCGGAGCAGCCGTGCGATGGGGTGCTGGTCGGCACCTCCACCAGTGCGTTTGCGACGGAGGATCGGCAGCGGGTGGCGCTGGAAATACTTCGGCGAAACCGCGATGTGAAACTCGTGGGGATTTGTGCGGATCGCGTCTACCCCAGCCCGCGCGGGATCGAATTCGGCAGCGGGGCGATGACGATGATGATGGCGTATGCGGCGAACGTGAAGCCGATGTTCACCGGCAAACCCGAAGCCATTTTTTTTCACGAGCTTTGCGGCAGGCTGAACGTGAAACCGGAGCGTTGCCTTCTGATCGGGGACAATCTGGAATCGGATATCGCGGGCGGGAAACGGGTGGGGATGAAAACCATTCTGACGTTGACCGGTGTGGCCCGGCGGGAGGATGTCGAGCGTTTGCCCGTTGAGCAAAGGCCGGACGGAGTGATCGAAGATTTGACGGCGATGTAGGATCTTTGGAACTGCCGATTTTGAACATGGGTTGAAACCTCCTTTGTGGCACGGGCTTCCAGCCCGTGTTGAAGGCTTCCAGTTTTAGCGAATCGTACTTGCTAAAATCTTCTCTTCGGACTTGCCCACTAACACGGGCTGGAAGCCCATGCTACGGATTACCCTGCTTTCTCCGGTGCCCCGGCGGCAATCCATAGGAGTGTGTTTTTTAAGAGGGACTGTGCGTAGGCCGGATTAAAACCAAAAATGCCCCAGGTGTGGGTTCCCAGCAGACCGCTGGTGATATCGAGTGAAGTGTAGATCACCCGTCCCTTCCCGTGTGAAAATCCTTCCAGCGCACCGGCGTCTTTGCCGAGATGAGTCTGGGTGTACGATCGCAGCGCCGGCAACTCCGCCAGCGCATTCATTCCGGGAAAACTCGCGGCGTACAGTCGGTGGTTGCCGGGAAGCTTCTTCAACGACGCCTCAGGAAATGCTTTCGATAATAGCCGCGTGGCACTGTCGGAGAACACCACGTTTCCTCCCGATGATTCGATCAACAGCGTTCCCCCCGCATCCACATAATTTCGCACGGCCACAATTTGCGCAGGCGTTGGCTCAAACGCCGTGGCACCGGTCAGATGGGCCAGCGGAGCGGTCGTGGGTAAAATCGCCTCTAAATCCACCGCCAGTTCCACAACGCCGCAACTGGTTTCCTGCTGAAACCATCGGGCAAATCGTGGCCACGCGGCAGGCTCCGGGTTCCATGTGCCGGGATGCCGAAGATGCGCCACCCGGATCGAACCCCCCGTGGCGGTGGGTGGTTCGGCGATCGTGTTCGACGAAACGCGGTTGCGCAAATCGGTTTTTCCGGCGGCGTACAGAAACAGATTCACCCCCAGTTGAAACGCCGCCGGGCGGGTTTTTTCCATCCGCAGTTGCCATGCCATCGACAGATCCTGCGGCGAATGAATCATCAGCGCCCGTACGCCATTGCTCACCATTTTCAACGGCGGCGCAGGGTCGATCCTATATAGCATCGAATAAACCGGATGCTCCTTCGGCACGGCCATCATCGGGTATTGTGGGAAAAGTTTTTTCGCCAACTCGACGGCATATTGATCGAACGCGGATTGTCCGCCATCGGCCTGCGTGTAGAGCAATCCACCGGCTTCGATGAATTTGCGAATGTTGTCGATCTGATCCTCGGTCAGCTTCGGCGCGACATGGCTGGCAAGATAAAGAATGGGAGAATCGGTCCAATCCGTCCAGTCGCGCTCGACGCTGACAACCTGGAAATTGAGCGGGCGCTCGAGCTCTTTGCCGGCGAAGCGGGCGAGGTTGGCGACATCGCGCGGGCGGTTGGCCCAGAACCCGTCGAAGCGTAGCTTGTTCATGAGAATCGGATGACGACCCCGCGCGAGAAACAGCAGCGCGTAGGCGGTGTCGACTTCGTTGCCGCCCCACGAGCCGTCGGGTTGTTGAAGATCGAGCGCTTCGCGGGCGCGTTCGCGAAACCAGTCGTGCTTGCCGAAAAATTTGAATCCGCTGGCCAGCCCGACGCGCTCGACCCCGTACAGCGTGTAGCCCCAGTTGCCGCCGTTGTCGAGAATCACATCACCCTGCTCGAGCCATTTGAGCGACTTGGCGAGTGCCGGTGAAAAAGGGGGCCTGCCGACATTTCCCCCGAACTGAGCCGACTCCAGATAATCATGGCAGACAAACAGCGACGCGACTCCCGCCAGCGTCATGGAGAGTGTCGGGCCGCCGAGAGTGTAACCCCAACCGCCCTCCGGCGACTGGCAATCCACCCAGTGCTTTTGAACGCTGTTCCAATAGACGCTCGGCACCTCGATGCCCGCCTCCGCGCCGGCCCACACGCCGAGCAATCCGTACTGCGAATTGGAATTGTCCCACCGATCCATTGCCCGCGCCTCGGCGTAATCGTAAGCGCCGCCCTTATGGCTTTTGATCAACCAGTTCACATCCAACTGCAGGGCCTTGCGATCCTCCTTGCGATTGTGCAGGGCCAGGGCCGTGGCGCGCAGGCCGTGACCGTAGGTGAGAATGTCGTGCTCGATCGGCAGCGCATCCAGCGCGGTCAACATGCCCTTCATCGATTCTTTGTGAATGTCGATTCGGTCATCGTGGATGGCCAATCCGCACTGGGCGAGGGCGTAGACGCACAGCGCATCAAGGCCCCCATGCACGCCGCCCGCGCGCGGACGGCCCGGATCCCCGGCGAGCTGATGGGTCTTCGGATCGAATCGGCGCAGCAACCAGCCCGCGCCATTCTGAATCGCCACCCCGATCCGTTCATCGTTGACGGGTTGCGGTTCAGGCACTTGTTTTGTCACATGCAGAAAGGAGACGATCGGCAACGTCGCAGGACGAGAAGTCGGCGGAAGCAGAGCGGCGACCCCCGCGGCAACTGCATTCGCCATCTCCGCCGATGATTTAGAAATGGTCGCCGGAGACCGATTTTCGGCGGGCGTCGAATCCAATTCCTGATCTGCTAATCGAGGCGTGACCGCCGGCTGCTTCCTCGCCCGCTCAACCAGCGCGGCAAGAATTTTCTGCCTCTGCACCAGCCCTGCCTCCACCCTCGCCCGCAACTTCGGTTCCCCGATCGCATGATCGCCCACCAGCGTCTCCACCTCCTGATAGCGCCGCGCGGCGATTCGCAGATCCCCGGCGACGACCGCCCCCTCCGCCTCGCCGATCTTCGCCATCACTTCCCCCCGATTCGCAGTCTCCCAATCCGGTGCCCGCAACGCCTGAATCGCCCACCCGATCAGCGCGACAACGATCAGCACGGCCACCCCGCCGCCCATCCATGCACCCCGATGGGGATGTCCGGCATCGATCATTTCCATCCCCGTAGTTTCAGCGGAGAGCAATGGAATAATTTCCGGCGGATTGGAGAGGCCGGGTTGCGGTGTGGGATCCGGAGGCACTTCGAGCGTCACCGGATCAGAGGACGAGGGCGGTCTTTCCGGAATCGTGATGCGCTGGCCGCAGGCATTGCAAAGAGCCGCCTTTCCGGCATCGCCCATCGGCACCGAAAGCGACCTGCGACAATTGGGACACATCAGCTTGATGGGCATGACCAACGCTCCGGCGACCCAAAAACGCAACCGCGTCGTCTCGCCTTTATTTCAGCAGTCATGAAACCACGAAACCCGCGCCCGTTCAATACTCCCGGCAAAAATCGCAACACACAAACGCGTCATTTTACAAAACCTTTGCAGGATGAAAATCACGCCGGGATCGGAGCCTCAGGCGACGACCCGGATTCCGCTAGGAACAGTCCCCGCGGAATCCGGGTCGTCGCTAAAGCTCCGATCCCTGTCACGCTTCCTATTTCAAAAGTCTGAAAACTCCCGCGCAACCCCGGGGATTTTCTTTATTCGCCGCGCAGGCGACTTATGGTATTGCTATATCGATATCCGAAATGACAACGGAAGATCATTAATCCGTTCAAGACCGCAATCGGTTTTCTCTCACAGGAATTCTTCGATGGGACGCGACTTTAAAGTAGGTGATCACGTCGAGTGGAACTCGGAAGCGGGCCGGGTGCGGGGGACGATTCGGAAAAAGGTCACCGCCGAGATTCAGTTCAAGGGCTACACGGTTCACGCCTCGAAGGAGATGCCGCAGTATCAGATCGACAGCGATAAAACCGACCATGTGGCGATGCACAAGGGCTCGGCTCTGAAGAAGATCGGATGAGCCGGCGAACGCTGTTCACGATAGGCCATTCCACGCGGACGTGGGCGGAGTTTGTGGCGTTGTTGAAGGCGTGGAAGATTGAAGAGTTGGTGGATGTACGAACCGTGCCTCGGTCCCGGAATTTTCCGTGGTTTTGCAAAGAGCGGATGGAAAAGTCGCTGCCGAAATCCGAAGGGGAGTATGTGCATCTTCCGGGGTTGGGTGGGTTTCGACACCCGAGCAAGGATTCGCCGAACAGGGGTTGGGAGAATGCGCGTTTTCGGGCGTACGCGGACTACATGCAGACGACGGAGTTTGCGGAGGGGCTTGGCTATGCCAGATGCCGCTCTGGCTCGCCTTCAACACGTGCGCGGCGTCGGACGCTGGACGGCCAAATATGTTTTGCTGCGCGGCCTGGGACGAGTTCATATATTCCCCGGCGATGACGTGGGAGCCCGCAACAACCTCCAGAAATGGCTCGGCCTGACCGAACCGCTCGACTACGACGGCGTCGCCCGCACCCTCAAGCGCTGGCAACGTTTCGGCGGCCTGATCTACTTCCACCTGTTACTGGGGCGTCTAGCGGAAGCAGGCTGTTTTCAGGCGAAATCCTCCGATCCGGCACTTTCGATTTCGCCTTGACTCTTCATCGGAATGCGCTGGATGCCGAAATACCTCGGAGATTTTCTTCGTTCGCCGCTCGGAAGGCTTCTGCTATATCGGGAGTGGAGTTTTTGCCAAAGGAAGATGAAAGATGCCTCACCTATTAGAACATGGAACCTCCGCACCGGATTTTACGCTTCATGTCACTCCCGATCAAAAGCTGTCTCTCATTGAGCTGCGCGGGCGGCCGGTTATTCTCGCCTTCTATCCCGCCGACTGGAGCCCGGTGTGCGGTGATCAGATGGCGTTGTACAACGAAATTCTTCCGGAGTTTCAGAAACACAAGGCGGAACTGCTGGGCATTTCGGTTGACGGGGTGTGGTGCCATGAGGAGTTTGCGAAAGCCCGCCGCTTACACTTCCCGCTCCTCAGTGATTTCGAGCCCAAGGGCGGGGTGGCGAAAAGCTATGGAGCCTATCGGGAGAGCGACGGCGTCTGCGAACGCGCTTTGTTCGTGATCGACGCGAAGGGGATCGTGTTCTGGAGTTACTGTTCGCCGGTCTCCATTAACCCAGGCGCCGACGGCATTCTTCAAGCGCTGGAAGACCTGTCAAAATCATAGAGGAATCATCATGGCTACTTTGAAGTTGCCCGTCACGCCCGAGGACCATATTCAAGGGGATGAACATTCCCCTGCGATCCTGGTCGAATACGGCGACTACGAGTGCCCGCATTGCGGGCGTGCCTACCGGATCATTCAACGCGTGCAGAAGCATTTCGGGAAGCGACTCGGATTTGTGTTTCGGAATTTCCCGTTGAAGGAGATGCACCCGAATGCCGAAGCCGCCGCCGAAGCCGCGGAATTCGCGGCGGCACAGGCACGCTTCTGGGAAATGCACGATGGCATCTTCGAGCACCAGGAGACACTGTCCCTGCCTCTTCTGCTCGAACTGGCAGAAACGGTGGGGCTTTCCGTAAACGATCTGGAGGGCGCGTTGACCTGCGGCGAATATGCGCCGCGCGTCAAAAGCGACTTCATCGGCGGCGCGCGCAGCGGCGTCAATGGCACGCCCACCTTCTTCATCAACGGCCACCGGCACGACGGGCCGTTTGAGTTCGAGGATCTCGTCGCCGCCATCGACGCTCGGCTCTTGCAATAACCGAATTTTCTCTCGGGATTCTGGCCATCGTCTCGGAATGGAGATGCACCATGTCGCCCCCCGCGCCCCAAGCCGACCGAGTGATCGTTCTTCGCATTCGCCGGCAGGACCGGCCCGAGGCTTCCCACCGCTGGGAGGAGTTCGCGGTCCCGCGCCGGCCGAACATGAACATTATTTCCTGCTTGCAATACATCGCGGCACACCCGACCACCACTGACGGCACGAGTACAACCCCGGTGGTGTACGACAGCAACTGCCTCGAGGAAGTGTGCGGTGCCTGCACGATGCTCATCAACGGCAAGGTGCGCCAAGCCTGCTCCGCGCTAGTGGATCGTCTCGGTCAACCGAGCTCCGGAGCGGGTGAAGCGGGCGAGCCGATCACCTTGGAACCGATGGGCAAATTTCCGCTGGTGCGGGATTTGTTTGTCGACCGGCAGCGACTGTTCAACGATCTGAAGCGCGCCAAATGCTGGGTGCCGATTGACGGCATGTATGATCTGGGTCCGGGGCCGGCTACCTCGCAGGAATTGCAGAAAGAGCGCTACCCGTTGTCCCGCTGCATCAGTTGCGGCTGCTGCCTCGAAGCATGTCCGCAATATACGTCTGGCAACCATTTCGTCGGTGCCGCGATCTTCACCCAAGTCAAATTGTTCAATATCCATCCGTCCGGTGCGGTGCTGAAGGAAGAACGACTAGACGTCATGATGGACGAGGGAGGCATCGCAGACTGCAGTAAGGCGGGCAACTGCGTGGTGGTATGCCCTAAGAATATCCCGAACCTGGAGTCGATTGCCACCGTGGGCCGTCAGGCTGTTATCCATGCCATCAAACGGTTCTTCAGCGGATAGACCCTGCCGGGAAGTATCGGCAGGCAGTGACTAAACAATTTTGAAAGGAGTCACAAGTGATGTCGGAACAAGAACCCCTTTATCAGACGGCGACCAAAGAGCTGGCAGAGCAGCGTAAAAATCTGGCTCCCAAAACAGCGGAGGCCTTCAAAGTATTCAGTCAGAGCGTATTCGCCGATGGCGCGCTCCCTGCGAAAACAAAACAGTTGATCGCCGTGGCCGTGTCGCACGTGACGCAGTGTCCGTATTGCATCCGTGGCCACACGAAATCCGCGATGCAGCACGGGGCCACGCCCGAGGAGATCATGGAAGCGATTTGGGTCGCCGCCGAGATGCGCGCGGGCGCCGCGTATGCGCACTCGATCCTCGCGCTGGACACTCTAAACCGCGTCCAGAGCGAGAAGCACGGGCAGCCGTGAAGGCATGTGACTCTGCGGAGGGTGGGTCTAACGAAGGAATAAGCCATGATTCAACTCAAACGGGTTTATGAAAAGCCCTCAGCAACGGATGGCGAGCGAATTCTGGTCGATCGACTCTGGCCGCGCGGACTGACCAAAGAGCGGGCGGCGGTGGACCTGTGGCTTAAGGATGTGGCACCGAGCACGGAACTTCGCAAATGGTTCGACCACGATCCTGCGAAGTGGAAGGAATTTCAATCGCGATATCGCAAGGAACTGCGCACGGCGAAGGAGGCGATCGGCCTCCTCAAAAAGAGAAGTAAGGCGGGAACCATTACGCTGCTCTATGGGGCGCGGGATGAGACGCACAACGAGGCCCGGGTTCTCAAGTCGCGGCTCGATTGCCGCAAGAAGGCGTGAGGGCGCGCGATGACAGTCTTGTTTCTGAACGGTTGATCGCAATTCGGACGGTGAGCGAGGTATTCTATGATTTCACCGACTTCACCGCCGCCCGGCAAGCCGTCGCGGATGCTCATTCCGATCCGCATCCGGCTCTCGACGTTCTTGCCCCCCTTGGTGTTTTTCGTCATCCTGTTGGTCGTCGCTTATGCGCAGTGGGCGTTCTTCGGGCTGCCGGCAGTGCCCGCAAGCACTCATTTCACTACGAAGACGGCGATGCAGCCATATGGGTTTGCGGCCTGGATTCGAATCACTCACTATGTGAACTTCCTGTTCCTGGTCCTGCTCATCCGCAGCGGCGTTCAGATCCTCATGGATCACCCGCGACTCTACTGGAACGTCCACTGCACTCCCGGCACCGAGTGGATCCGTTTCACGCCGGTGCAGGTGCCGATGGACCGCTTGTATACCGCCAAGGAAGATGCCCGGTATCTCACGCCGTGGATCGGGTTGCCCGGTGGCCGCCATACGCTGGGACTGGCCCGGCACTGGCACTTCGTCAGCGCGCTGTTCTGGGTGCTGAATGGCACGATCTACGTCTTCCTGCTGTTCGCCACAAGTCACTGGCGGCGAATCGTGCCTTCGTCTTGGCGGATCTTCCCCGAGGCTTGGGCCGTGTTTGTCCATTACGCGACCTTTCATCTGCCGCCGGAACCCAATGGCTACTTCCAATACAACGCGCTTCAACAACTGAGTTATTTCGCGGTCGTGTTCATCCTCTCACCGCTGTCGATCCTGACCGGGCCGGCGATGTCCCCGGCGCTGGTCAACCGATTCCGTTGGTATCGCCGGCTGCCGGGCAATCGGCAGATCGGCCGCTCGCTCCACTTCTTGGTGCTGTGCGCTTTTGTGGCATTCACTCTCGCCCATGTGACGATGGTCATCGTCAGCGGTCTAGCCCGAAACATGAATCACATCGTCATCGGCACCAACGTCGGCGCGTCGATCGGCATGTACGTTGGGGTGACCGGACTGGTGATCCTGTTCATGGCGAACATCATGGCCAACTGGGCCACATGGTTGTTTCCGCGTGCCATCCAGCGCATTGGCAATGCGCTGGTCAACCCGGTCATCCGGCTTCTGCTCGGCGGTCATGCCGCGCGAGTAGAGTATGCGCAGGCCGACATCTCCCCGTTTTTCTGGGTAAACGGGAAAAAGCCAACCTCCGAAAGGTGGAATGCCCTAGCCGCCGGCGGCTTCAAGGACTACCGGCTCAGGATCCATGGCCTGGTCGAAAACCCGGTGGAGTTGTCGCTGGACCAAATCAAGGCGATGGGTAAGAAGATGCAGATCACCCTGCACCATTGCATTCAAGGCTGGTCGGGCATCGCCGAATGGGGCGGGTTGCCGATGGTGGAGTTGATGAAATTGGTCCGCCCGCTGCCGGGGGCGAATGCGGTCCTGTTTTATTCCTTCAGCGAAGGAACCGGTGGTGGGCAGTATTATGACAGCCATACGATGGAGAACATGCGCCATCCCCAGGCACTTCTCGCCTACGAAATGAACGGTCAACCACTCAACGAGGTGCATGGCGCTCCCTTGCGGCTGCGCGCCGAAACGCAGCTTGGGTTTAAGATGGTCAAGTGGATCGAGGCCATCGAGTTCGCAAAAGATGCGAAGCACGTTTACAAAGGCGAAGGCGGCTATGCCGAGGACAACGAGTTTTTCGATTCGATGGCTGATATTTAATGGAGACTATTCCCATGGAAGACCAAACCCCCGATCGTTTGCGACCGCCTCCCGCACCTCGTTTTGCCGCGCCGCAACACGCGTATGACCTGGACGAAGTGGCGACCCGACTCCAGCAGGAACTGCACGCCGGCGAGGCGGGGCATCGACAGGAGACGTTGTACAAACAGGGGGCGACTTCAGTGTCGCTGTTCCTGTTCGGCCATCTCACACGACTGGCTCCGCATCGGGCAAAAGGGGTGGTGATCCTCCAAGTGCTGAAAGGTCACCTTCAAGTGACGGCCAACGGTCAGGCGAATGACCTTCACGCCGGTCATCTGCTGGTGCTGGCCCCGGGCGTCGAGCACGATGTGGTGGCGCGGGAGGAGAGCCAGATGCTGCTGACGGTGCATCTGGACGCCACCGCCGCGAACGCATCGAAATAACGGGAGGTGGTTCCTTTTGTGGTGCGAGCTTCGAGGCGGCTTCCGAATTGCAGACTGGAAGCCTGCGGCGCAGACGCTGCAGACCTACACCATCGACCGTTCACTGTTCTCTCCAATCAGGCCGCATTCCGGTGAATGCCTGGAATGACCAAAGCCAGTCCGGTCCACGATCGATTTTTTCTATCCAAAGGTAATCCAGATTCGCTGCGGTCCTTGAAGTTAAGTTGATGCGTTGCCGCTGTGCGCCAATCGAGTATTTCTGAATGCGCAGAATAAGTAATCCTTCACTGGATGACGCGCGAAAGTGGCGATCGGGCTTTAGTATGATGGCAAGCTCATCACACGCAAAATAACGGCGCATCCAGAGTGCGACGACGACCGAAACGATGAAAAATGTCGCGCGACTAAGGCCACGCGCGTGCCAGAACGATCTTACGCTTCTCCATCCGCGCATGAGGTCCATCTAGCGGATTAGAAGAATTCGAGCGATTACAACGCCGCCTTGCGACAACCCAAGAGAGTCATGCAGGGTCCGCGATGCGCACCGTGGGGGACTTCCGGTTGTTCACGAGCGTACCGCATTCGGGGCAACGGTCGGGGGAGGCTCGAAGATCGTAACCGCAGTGAGTGCAAAGCCCGGCGCGGTGCCGACGGTCGCGCCGAATGAAGGGCCGGAGCAGCCACATGATGAACGGTGTTGCGAGGAGCCAGTGAGGAACGTAAATCTTCCAGACGCCCAAATCGCTTCGCCATGGCGCGTACAGGCCGTATTGATATTTGGCGCGGGCGAACCATGTGGGATTTTCAGGCTTGGTAATGTCTTGAATAAACTTATCGGTCAACAAATTCACCGGCGGGGTCGCAATATGCCTGAAACGACCGTTGTCCAGATCATAACACTGAAATGCCGGCCCCACGAAAAAAATTACTCCCCGCGATTGTTTGAAATTGAGCTCGCATGCATTGTTCTTCATCATGCGAATGTCGATCGCGTCATAGCGCATTTCACTTCGTAGCCAGAGCATGGCAATGAGAACTATGAAAAAGAGGGGCACGCGCGGCATTGGACCGAACGTGTCCCCCCACGATGTAAACTTTAAATGGGTCACAGGCACGAATGGCACTTCCCGAATCTGTAAATGACGACAGGCCATGGGGATAGACAGGAAGGCCGCGTTTGCGATGATGAGGGTGTTTCAACCGCATCGGGCAAGGAGGCCTATATGGATTCTCAGGGTAGCCACGGACG
>JANXVV010000449.1 GCA_025351525.1 Humisphaera sp.
CGGGCGAGACGCCCATGCCACCGAAAACTCATAGCCTCTTCGGATCACCATTATTAATCCAACAACGCAATCGCTCATTTCCCCGATCGCGGCCAGCGCAAATGCCAGGAAAAATTTTGCAGGTGCTGCACGATCATCGAAGAACGCTGCGAAAGTTCTTCAGGATTCACTGCGGCGGTAGTCGTGTTTAAGAGCGGCGTCCGTTCCAGCCATGTCATCAGGCGGGCGATGTCGAATGGTTTTTGAAACATCCCTTCCGGTCGATAGCCGGCCACTTCCGCCAACAACTTCGGATCGCCCGTCGCCGTAATCACTGCGACGCGAATCGGTAGCGCGTGCTCGCGGATGTGCTTCAAGAGCTTGACGCCGCAACCATCCGGCAGGTTAAGATCCAGCAGCAGACAATCCTTGCCTTCCAGCGCGCCCAATCCCTCGGCGACGGTCGACGCGGTGGTGACATTGAATCCCGCCTGCGAAATCAGTCGATGCATCGCATTGCGAATAGGCGGATGATCCTCGACGAGCAAAATTTCACGCCGACCTTGACGGGGTTCAACGACTTGTACCGGGGACATCGAGTGTTCATTTTCATGAAATGCATCGATCATGATGAGGTTTCCCAAAAAAGTTGTCCCCGCGACAAGTTGGCTTGTTTAAGCGCTCTCCCGGATCGCAATATGATCCAAGCAATGACTATGCCCTTTGGCTTCCGAATTCCATTAATGCTATTTTGCCCGGCCATATTGTTCCGGCCATGTCACTCCCGCCCCTAATTCCCGCGCGGCGTGTAAGGGCCAATACGGATCGCGCAGCATCTGCCTGGCCAATAAAACCACATCCGCCTGTCCCCCGGCGATAATATGCTCCGCCTGCTGTGCATCGGTGATCATGCCCACCGCGCCCGTTGCCATCCCCGCCTCCCGTCGAATCGCCTCGGCGAACGGAACCTGATATCCCGGCGCAACCGGAATTTTTGCATCGGACACATTGCCACCGCTCGAGCAATCGATCAGATCCACGCCCGACCCCTTCATCGCCTTGCAAAGCTCGATCGACTGCGCCAAATCCCAGCCGCCTTTCACCCAATCCGTCGCGGATATGCGAACGAACAACGGCAGAGACTCCGGCCATGCACGCCGCACTTCCCTCACCACGCGCAATGGCAACCGCATTCGATTTTCCAGCGACCCGCCATACTCGTCGGCGCGGTGATTCGAAAGCGGGGACAAAAATTCGTGCAATAAATATCCATGGGCCAGGTGCAGCTCGACAACTTCAAACCCGGCTTTGAGACTGCGATGCGTCGCGGTTACAAACTGCTCGACCAATTCATCCATCTCGGCAACGGTCATCGCCCGCGGCATCTGTGAACCGGCATCGAACGGCAACGGACTCGGCGCGACAGGCTGCCAACCCCCTCTGTCCGGCGGGAGCGATTTTCCACCGCGCCAGGGTGAGTCAGTCGAAGCTTTTCGCCCCGAGTGGGCCAGTTGAATGCCGGCGATGGATCCGTGTGCTTTAAGAAACTTCGCGATCGGTTGAAACGCCGCCGCATGCGTGTCCGACCAAATGCCGCTGTCCCATGGCGTGATCCGACCCGCGGGCGAAACCGCCGTCGCTTCAACAATCACCAACCCCGCGCCCCCCACCGCACGGCTGCCGAGATGAACCAGATGCCAATCCGTCGGCAAACCGTCCTCGCTGGAATATTGGCACATCGGAGAGACAAAAACTCGGTTGGCGAAAGTCACGCCGCGCAATTGAAAAGGTGAAAACAGTTGACTGGGTTGATTCATGAGAGGTAGCTCCGTTCATTAAACCGCACGCTTCCAGCCCGCCGTTTTTTATTTTGCAAAGTACGTGAACTTTTACGTTGCATGAAATACCGGTGCGAGTATTCAACACGAAAACTATTAGCGGTACTCCACGCTGCGGATTATTTCTCAAACCCCGCAGGCTGAAAGCGATTGTCATAAAGTACAGTACAATTCTCCACAGCACCATGAATAAAGTACTCCCGGAAATGATCGATGGCCTCCCCAATCTTTGCGGTTCGGAATCTCTCATCGCCGAGGCCATGGCATCCACACCGAGCATCCTCGCGACAACCGGCGGTCGGAATTTCTCCGATATCCGCAGCGCGTTCGCCATCGCCCTTCACATGCACCAACCGCTGATTCCCGCCGGCGGGGACGATCTGCAAAGCGCCGCGATCATCGGAAATTTGCAGCACATGATGGAGCATCCGGAGATCAAAGACAGCCATAACGCCCCGGTGTTCAAATCGTGTTATCAGCGGATGGGTGATTTTGTGCCGGCATTGCTGGGCGAGGGAAAGCAGCCGCGCGCGATGCTGGATTATTCGGGGTGCCTGCTGTTTGGCCTACGGCAGATGGGGGCGGGCGACGTGATCGATCGACTGAAACCTCTCGCACAACATCCGGAGTATCGCCATTGCGTCGAATGGCTCGGCACCGCCTGGGGACATGCCGTCGCCCCTTCGACACCCGTTCAGGATTTTCGGTTGCACGTCCGCGCCTGGCAGCACCACTTCGCGGCGATCTTCGGCCTCGATGCACTTGCCCGGGTGCGCGGTTTCTCGCCGCCGGAAATGGCCCTGCCCAATCATCCCGATGTCGCCTATGAATTCGTGCGAACCTTGAACGACTGCGGCTACCGTTGGGTGCTCGTCCAGGAACATTCCATCGAATCCGCATCCGGCGACACTTCCAACCGTCGTCCCCATCTCCCACACCGCCTGATCGCCCGCAACTCGCGAGGGCAAATGCAGAGCATCATCGCGATCATCAAAACCCAGGGCAGCGACAATAAACTCGTCGCGCAGATGCAACCCTATTACGAAGCCAGGGGACTGTCGCGTATGGAATTGGGCGGAAAATCCGTGCCGCCGCTGGTGACGCAAATCGGCGACGGGGAGAACGGCGGTGTGATGATGAACGAATTCCCACCCAAGTATTTGCAGACCTCCCGCGAAGCCTCCGGCACCGAAACGCCCGCGATGAACGTGACGGAATACCTCGATCATCTGATGGCCATCGGCGTGCGGAGCGAAGACTTCCCCAAGGTTCAACCGATCCATCAGCAGCGCATCTGGGATCGCCTTCCAGACGCCGCCGGCCCTGAAACACTGGCGGCGGTCATTGCCCAACTGCGAACGGAAGACACGCGATTTCACGTCGAAGGCGGAAGCTGGACCGACGACATCTCCTGGATACGCGGCTACGAAAACGTCCTGGGCCCGATGGCCTCCGCCAGCGCCCTGTTCAATCAAAAAGTCGCCCGCGGCATGACCCCTTCCCATCCCCATTACCGCAACGCGCTGTTCCATCTGCTCACCGCGCAGACCAGTTGCTTCCGCTACTGGGGACAGGGAGACTGGACCGACTACGGCCGCGAAATCTGTCGGAGAACCATGGGAATCCTCGAGACGATCGTTTAGCGCGTTTCAAAACAGGGTGGAGACACAACCAAAACAGGGGGAACCGCGAAGACGACGATGCGGAACAATTACAATCCATGCGATTGAGGCACCATTTATTTCTTCCGCACGCGTGAATATCACAACCGACCACCTTTTTTGCTATCATCCCCCCTCGAAGATTTCATCAGAAAGGATTTCACTCCCCATGCCCACCACGCAGGAAATTCTGGAGCGCGGAAAAAATGTGCTGATCGGCAACTACGCGCGCGTTCCCCTCGACATGGTTTGCGGCGAAGGAACCTCATTATGGGATGCCGACGGGAAGCAGTACCTCGATCTGTTCGCCGGTTTTGGCGGGGCGATTCTCGGGCACTGCCATCCCGCCCTCGTCGCGGCGGCCGGTGAGCAGGCGAAAAAACTGTGGCACGTCGGCAATACCTTTCATACCGAGCCGCAGATCGAGTTCGCCGAGTTGCTCAATCGACACGCCTTTTGCGGAAAGGCTTTTTTCTGTCACAGCGGCGCTGAAGCCAACGAGGCGGCCTGCAAACTTGCCCGGTTACGCGGCTCGCAAAATGGCGGTAAAAAATGGAAGATCCTCTCGCTGCTCCACAGCTTTCACGGCCGCACCCTCGCCATGATCGCCGCGACGGGAAACCGCACCTATCGCGCGGGCTTCGGGCCGGAAGTGCCGGGATTCATCCATGTTCCCGCCGGCGATTTCGAGGCGCTGGAACAAGCCGTCGATGACGAGACGGCAGGCATTCTAATGGAGCCGATTCAAGGTGAGGGCGGCGTCAATCTCTATCCTTCGGGCTACCCCTTGGCCGTTCGCGAGCTGTGCGACCGGCGCGGCCTGACGCTTATCTTCGACGAAGTCTGGACCGGTGGCGGGCGGACGGGAAAATGGTTCGCCCATCAACATTTTTGCAACGATAGCGGCGGCGGCGTGGTAGAACCGGACCTCATGACGCTCGGCAAAGCCGTCGGCGGTGGGCTGCCGGTCGGCGTGATGTACGCCAAACCGGACATCGCAAATCTGCTCGTCCCCGGCCTGCACGGATGCACGCTCGGAGGCAACCCGATCTGCATGGCCGTCGCCAGAACCATTTTTGAAGTGATCGAGCGAGAGAAGTTGGTCGCCCATGCCGCCGCGATGGGTGAACTTGCGTTTACCCGGCTTCGTAACGATGCGAAGATCGCCGATAAAATCGTCGAAGTGCGCGGGCGCGGTTTGATGCTGGGAATCGAGCTTAAATCGCCGCCGGAAAAGTTCCTCGACAAAGCGTTCAGCTTCGGATTGATCGCCAACCTGACGGCTAAAAAGGTGATCCGCCTGGCGCCTCCGATCAACATCCGCCGTGAAGATTGGCTGAGCGGATTGGATCGCGTGGCGGAGTTGATCGCGTCGCTCTAGGAAATGCTTGAAATAACATCCAAGCATGGGTCGGGTGCCACAGGTCGCGGTACTCCGAGACCTGTGCTTGTCCGGCCGTCAAAGACACAGGTCTC
>JANXVV010000452.1 GCA_025351525.1 Humisphaera sp.
GAGACCTGTGCCGGCCTGGCCGAAAGACACAGGTCTCGGAGTACCGCGACCTGTGGCACCTGATCCAGCGGCGGAAGTTATCTTGACCCTGTTTCTAAATGATCTTTTATTTCTTTTTGGCAGCCTACGAACAACTACCGATCGCATTCCAGCATAAATTGCAGGGCATTCAGTTAAGTACCGTGCCGGAGATTCCGAAATAAATCATATAACGGTGCACGCCGGCACCCTGACTATGGGAGAAGGTTATGAAGAAGATTCAGAATATCGTGTCTGGTTCGATCTCGAAGCTCATCAAGGACGAACAGGGTGGTGAGGTGCTGGAGTACGCACTGATCGCCGGGCTGATCGTCGTCGCCGCAATCGCCGTCATCACGTCGGTGGGTGGCAAGGTATTGGCCCGTTGGCAGAGCTTGAACAGTTCGATGTAATAAGTCGGAGCCGGAGGAACATAGCCTTTGTATTTTTAAGCGGCTGTGTCGAAGGCACGCGTTCAGGCTACGAACAATAAACGCGTGCCTTCGGCACAGCCGCTAAAAATGCGAAGGCTATAAGGATGCAGTTCGCTCCCGCTCCCCGCTGTTTACGGAGCAGCCATGAATCTATCGCACGATCGATTTCTAGAAGTACTCTCGTCGCTGAAGGCGAATGACGGGATCTCGTCGGAGCAGCGGGATGACCCGCGGGTTTCGCTCCGGGCTTCGGTGCTGATTGCGCCGTGCCCGGATGCGCGGATCGTGGAGGGCCGGTGCGTGGACTCCCAAGGCAAGGATGCCGAACTGGGAGCCGCATTTGCCGTTCGCGTGCAGGACTTAAGCTCGGGGGGAGTGGCGGTCCAACACTTCAACGCGTTTCCGAAGGGCAAGCTCTTTGTGCTCGACCTCCCCACGCGCGGGCATCCCGGATCAGGGTTGCGCATCCTGTGTCGGGTGATGCACTGCCGTATGACGGCGGAACATAGCTTCCTGATCGGAGCGCAGTTCGCGCGAATCTGGACCGCCCCGGCCCCTACGCTCGACGCGGTGCAGTTAGTGGCTTAAGCGTGTTTCGCAAATCCCTGAGAACACGCTTAGGTTCGCCGTAGCATGGGCTACCAGCCCATGATTTTCTTGTGTTTAAATTCAAACACATGGGCTGGCAGCCCATGCTACGACAGCCTTCATCGTGTTTTTGATCACGTTCTAAGGTGTGGATATTAACAGTGCCCGCCGGCGTCGAAGTTCCAGATTTCTGATCTCACCTCTTCGTGTTCGCCTCAAACCTCTCCCTCAAAACCGCCCCCTGCGTCAACGCTTTCGAGTCGTCGATCCGCTTGCGAATCTTCACGGCGCGATCCGACGCGCCGGGATGCGTGCTCATAATGGATGTGGAGCCGTGTTGTTCTTTGGCCGTCCGCTGAATGAACTGCAGATAACCTCTGGGATCGTAGCCGGTGGAGATCAGCAGTTTCACCGCATCCGCATCCGCCTGATCTTCCTGATCGCGGCCATAGCCTTTGACGAGAATGGTGTCCGTCAGACTATCCGTCACCTGACTGAACGCGCTCAGTCGTTCATCCACCTTCGTCAGCGAAGCCAGGGCACTGGCACGGCCGGCTTGCTTGACCGCCGCCAGGCCATGCTTGTCCAGAACGTGCGACATCTCGTGGGCCAGCACACCGGCCAATTCGGATTCATCGCGCAGTTGGCGGATGAGGCCGCGCGTGACCAGGACATAGCCATCCGGACCGGAAAACGCGTTGACCTCGTCCGTATCCACCACGGCGAACAGCCAGTTGCCATCGGGACGACGGCTGGCATTCGCGAGCGTCAGACCCACCAGCGTGACATACTGATTGAGCTTTTGATCCTTCACGATCGGATAGCGCGTGGTGACGGTCATCGCCACGGATTCGCCCATCGCCTGTTCGTCTTTTTCGCTGATCGATTCATTCTCGGCCAGCTTGCCCACCGAGTTGCCGATGGCTGCCCCTTGCTTGCCTCCGACGGCTTCCCCGATCTGGCTCGTGACCGCCGCGCATCCGCCCATGTTGTAGGGAACCGTCACCAGCAATGCGGCGGTGACGATGAATGGGGCGATGAATTTGAGATTCTTAAACTTGGAGTTCATGGGTGCGTTCTCGTTTGATTTTCACAAGCCCATGGAACTTGTTCCATGGGAAACGGCTCTCGAAAAAGCCTACCTTCGCGCCGGCCGTTCGATCGACCCTTCCGCGACAAAATCCTTCAGCATCTTCGGCGTCACGGTTTTTTTAAGCGCCAGCATCTCGTTCAATCCGGCTTTGCTGAGGCTGCGTTTTTCGGCATAGTCGCCGGCGATCGGTTGAAGTCCCTTGATCGCCGCACCACTGGACATTTCCGCACCGCTGCCTCGGCCGATCAGATCCGTATCCGCCTTGACCTCGCGCGTGGAGATCGAATCCGCCGACACCCAGCCGGTTTTACCGTTGACGTCGATATTGACCCAGGAACCGTTTCGCTCCAGCACGTGAACGCGCTGGCCTTTGGTGACCGGCACCACCAGATCACCGGCGGCGCTCGGATCGTTGCGCACATCCGCCGACCGCTTGATCCATACGTCCTCGGCCTGCGCGGAAGTCGCCAGGGCCGCAAGCAGGATCGCCGGTAGAATTCGTCGACGGGTCATGGTCATTCTCCAAATGTTCTTCTGTAGCATGGGCTACCAGCCCATGTCTTCAATTCAAAAACATGGGCTGGTAGCCCATGCTACAAAATCAGTTCCCACTCGGTCACTTTTCTTTCGCCACATACACTCCATCCCAATCGGCTGGTGGAGAGTCTTCGCGGTAATGGGCAATTCGTTCCAGGATCGCCTTGGCAGGCCCATCTTCCGGGAACTCGGCGCGTATCTCAAGCAGAATCTTATCGGCTTGGTCCCACTGTAGCGACTGATAATGTTTCAACGCTTCCTGGTACTTATCGATCTTACGGGCAATACCGGCATCGGGTTTGCCCTCGGCGATCAACTCGTACACCGCCATCGGTTTTAATTTCCCCTTGACGCGAATGACATCGAGTTGCCGAATCACGAATTGATCCTTGATCTGGTCGGCGGTGGATTGCGAGAGCATGATGCGCGTGCCGTAGAGTTTATTCGCGCCTTCCAGTCTGCTGCCGAGGTTGACTGAATCGCCCAGCACCGTGTAGTTGATCAGATGACTCGAGCCGGTGAACCCAACCGCCATCGGGCCGCTGTTGATGCCGACGCGGGTGTAGATTTTGGACGCACCCAATTCGCGCAGTTGCGGTTGGATGGCGGTTTCGCGCGCCACCAACCGCAATGCCGCCCGGCAGGCAAGGGCGGCGTGGTCGGGTTGTGTTAGCGGTGCGTTCCAGAAACTCATGATCGCGTCGCCGATGTATTTATCCAACGTGCCGGTCTGCCCGAGCACGATGCTCGACATTTCCTCGAGATAATAATTCAACATCGGCGCAAGCTTTTCCGGGGGGAGCGTTTCGGAGATATCCGTGAAGCCGGCGATGTCGGTGAACATCACCGTCATCTCGCGCCGAGTGCCGCCCACCGCCAGCTTGCTCGGGTCGCGGGCCAGTTCCTCGGCAATCGTCGGCGAGACCACGCTCGACAGCGCTTTCAGCAATCGACGTCGCTGGCGGTCTTCGCCCAGGTAGCTCCAGGCGAACGCGCCGATGGTGGTAATCGTCGTCGCGAGTAACGGCGCGGCCAACGGGAGCCAGATGATGTCGCGGCGCAAAAACAGCGACGCCGCGAGTATGGAGATGGCCAAAATCGCCATCGATGCGCCGATCAACTTGAGCCAGGCCTGTCGCGGAAGGATCACTCCGAGCGCGGCAAACCAGGCGGCGAAAAAGGTGGCGGCGGCGATCGGAAACAGTCCCAGTGGATGGACTTCGTCGCCGTGCAGGAAGTTTTCGATGGCGGTCGCCTGAATCTCAATCCCCGGGAATTCGGTCGAGAGCGGCGTGGCTTTCACATCGTAAGTGCCCGTGGCGATTCCTCCGACCAAAACGATTTTGTCGCGAAACATTTCTTTGTTGAGATGCCATTTCTGCTCGTCTTCGCCATAGGAAACCAGGATGACGTTGGCGGCGGAAACATACCGGAAGGTCTGCCGGCCCGATGCCGATCGATGGGGACCGTAATAGTGCAGCAGGAAGGGTCGATCGATCGGCAGCTTCGACGACAGCTTCGCGGTTTGCAGGGTCTGCAGAGCCAGGGAAGGCCGACCGTTGCGCTGCGGAAGATAGGTCCGCCATTTCTCGCTGTCGCTGATGTTCACCGCGCCGAACGCGGGCGGTGGATTGACCGGCGGAACAAACCGGGTGAGGCTTCCATCGCCGTTGGCATTGGCACCGAAGACAATGGCGGTCGTGCCCTCTTTTTGCGCCCGCTCGATCGCGCCGCCGAACAGCTGATCGTCCGTCTTTCCCTCCTCGCCGGCGTTTACGCTGCGCTCGGTAAAGAGAATATCGAACGCGACCGCCTTGGCGTGGCAATCCTCCGTAAGATATTCGAGCAAACTTCCCCAATACCGGCGCGGCCACGGCCAGCCTCTTTCGTAACCCTTCGCCTGATCGATCGTCTCGAGCGAAGCCTGATCGACGGCGACGATCACCACCTCGGTGTTTTGCCGGTCTGAAACGGGCCGCCATTGATAGAGGGAATCGTAGAACGTGTCATCCAGCCGGCGAACGGGTATCGAAGAGCGGAACGGCAGCACGAAAGCCGTCACTCCGGTGGCGATCAAAGTCGCGGCAATCAGACGGCGGATGGGGAACATGCCTGAAGTGTATCCGAAGTTCCCCCGGCAATGACATTTGCGGGCAGCGTAACGGTAAACGTAGATCCCACGCCCACCTTGCTTTCGACCGTCAATTTCCCTCCCAATGCTTCGGTCAATCGCCGGGCAATCGCCAATCCCAAACCGCTGCCCTTGGCGCGATCGCGGGCGGGGTTTTTGATCTGGAAAAATTCGTCGAAAATGCGAGGGAGGTTTTCGGGGTCGATTCCGATGCCGGTATCCCGGACAGAAAGTCGCCATCCACCTGCGGGAATCAGGCTGGACGTCACCGTGATGCCGCCGGCATTTGTGAATTTGATCGCATTGCCCAATAGATTTGACAGCACGCGTCCCAATTTGACGCGGTCGGTGCGGAGTTCCAGTTCAAAAGGAGCCTCCACCGCAATGTCGATTCCTTTTTCGTCGGCGGAGGGGAGATGCTGGCGAACCTCATCCTGTAGAAATTCCGAGAGTCGAAAGTCGACCTGATGGAGAACCGCCTCGCTGAGTTCAAATCGCGTGACATCCAACACATCCCCCACCAGTCGGGTCAGGCACAGCGCGTTGGAACGCAGATCGCGAATCATTTCGGCGTGATCATCATCGTTGCCATGAGAGGCAGTCTGACCGTTCGCGGTTTGCAGCAGCAGCTCCGCCAGCAGATTGATCGCATTGGCCGGCGTGCGGATGTCATGGCTGACTGCGGCGAGAAACCTGGTTTTGCGATCCGCAGTTTCCACTGCATTTAGACGGTGAAGTTCGGTCTCCCGCGCTCGGGCGATCAAAACATCGTTGGCCGATTCAAGTGCGTCTCTGGCATGAATGATCCCCGCGGCGAGCGCGGCACTGGCCAAAAGCGACACCGAGGCGATTCCCCGGTTGATCCAGGGGAAATACCACCGTGCGGATTGGGGAGGCGTTCTGACGAGAAGGTCGAGAAACGTCAACATCACACAGACCACCGCAAGAATCCAGACGCTTCCCGGCCTTTCGAATCGCGCGCAGCGAAGAAGCGGGATCATGTACAGCATCGGTAGGATGATGTTACCGGGGGTGATCAGATCGGCGATAAAAATGACTGCAATCAGGCCTATGACCCAAACAGCTCGCCAGCCACCTCCGCGCTTTGTAAGCGGTCCCGGCAGCGAAGTTTCATCCTGAATGTCATTCAAATGAGTCCTTTTCCTATCGGCAAATGGGTGAAGGGAAGCCGATCTAAAAAGGTGTAAAGCAAAGAGAGTTCCGCGATGAACCGCGAAACTCCCGAATGACCGCTTTGAGGAAGGTAGCATGGGCATCCCGCCCATGGCCAAGGTACTCCTTGGCGTTGACCGGTACTCCGGTCAATCGAGCAAAAGCGTAGCGATCTTTTGTCAATCACCGTCCGAAGAACGCTGTGCTATTGATTGAATCGACCGGAGTACCGATCAATATCGCGGAGTACCGCGAACATGGGCAGGATGCCCATGCCACGTCATGCCGCCGAAAATGTCATGCAGCACCCGGTGCTTCGCCTGCGGCTTCCGTTTCCGGCTTGAGCGGCATTTGGGGGTACAATCCTGGGATGGATGAGCGGCATGAGACTTGTGCGTACCCGGGTCATGTGCCGCCGGTGAGCGTGCCGTTGACGGTGTTGGGGGATCATGCGTGTTCTTATCTGGCGGGGCGGGTGGCGACCAGCCGGGCGTTTTGGGCGTCGGGGTTGTCGCCGGAGATTTATCACCAGTTCATGGATGCGGGGTTTCGGCGAAGCGGACGGCTGGTGTATCAGCCCATCTGTCGCGGGTGCCGGGCCTGTTTGCAAATCCGGGTGCCGGTGGATCGATTCACGCCGAGCAAATCGCAACGACGATGCTGGAGGCGGAATCAGGATCTGGTCGTGACGGCGGATGATCCGAAGCCGACCGATGAGAAATTCGATCTGTATCGGCGGTATCAAATCGACTGGCATGAAAAGGCGGATGGCGGGGAGGATCGCGAATCGTTCGAGTCATTTCTCTATGATTCTCCCGTGCAGAGCGTGGAATTCTGTTATCGCGATGTGGCCGGCAAACTGCTGGCGGTGGGGATTTGCGATGTGGCACCGCAGTCGTTGAGCAGTGTCTATTTTTATCACGACCCGGTGGAATCGAGGCGCGGTTTGGGCATCTTCGGCGCGCTGTATGAAATTGCCAAAACCGGATGGCTCGGCATCCCGCACTATTATCTCGGATTCTGGGTCGCGGGTTGTGCGGCGATGGAATACAAAGCGGGGTTTGAACCCAATGAGATCCTGAGTCCGGAGGGGCAATGGCGGGCGCGCGGTTTGGATTGAATTTTTCTCTTTTCTCTGGGGGAAAGGTGGGTAAAAACGGGGGAACCGCGAAGGTTCGATGCCACGAATTTCTCGCGAAGAAATTCCAACGCGAGTGTGGTTTATCGCAGTTTAAGCCATCCTGAATTTCTTCGCGCGATCTTCGCGATTTCGCGCCTTCACGGTTCCCCCGATTTCTTCGCGGATAGCACCTTCTCGCCGGGAGGCTGTTCGTTTATAATTTTAGACATACGCGGAAGGACCACCAACCTACGGTTGAAGCAATGGGCACTCCTTTGATGACGACTCCGATATCCAACTCATCCCCGCTGAATGGAGTGAGAAAACTCCGCATTCTCATCGTGGAGGATCACACCCCGACGCGATTGGCGATGGGCCGGGTCATCCGCGAGGCGGGAGCCGATGTCGTGACGGCGCGGGATGGAGAAGAGGGGCTTGGGTATCTGCTCACCCAGCGATTTGACGTGTTGTTGACCGATCTTCGGATGCCGGGAATGGATGGGATTGAGCTCGTCGACCGCTGCATGAAGCTGCCGCAGAGCCATCGGCCAGGCCGAGTGATCGCGATCAGCGGGGAGTACGATGCCGGTGTGCTGCACGGGATGCCAGTGCAATTCATGGCCAAACCGTTCAATGTGGATTCGCTTTTAAGCATGCTGGGCGGGCAACCCAACTGAACCGAAAGATGTCGATGTGGAACGCGAGGTTATACCTCACCTTCCCGGCATTGATACATTTCCAAACGTCTGAAAATTGAGGGTCATCAAGCTGTCGATCTTTGAGCGTTGCGTGGTAGCCGGTTCGTCGAGGCACTTGTGATCGCCCGCTGAAAGTCGCCGAAGCATTGCTGCTGCCGCGAATTTAACACGGCTTTCTTCGTGAACTTCCAGAGCCGCTCGATCAGGTTCAGGCGGCCCCGACCTTCCGCCATTTCAGATCCAGCGAATCGCGCCGGAATTCGCGGACGCGCGACTCGCTCCGCCGCACCCCGGTCAACGCGCAGGGTAAGCTCTTGTCGTAAAAGGCTTGCACGCAATCGCGCGATTTCCCTTGTCACCGCTTCAACTCATGCCCGATCATTTCCGCCACGTAGACGTAGGCATTCCCCCAGCTATCGGGTCGAAAAAAGCTGACCGGCAGATCGGGGTGACCGAGAAATGGCCGCAGCACCCAGCCCATCTGAATGGCGACGAAGGCGTAGATCAGCAGCCAGAGGCGGAGCATCCAGCGGTGGCGCGGGTTGCGGGCAATCAGGGGTTTGTAATAGCGGCGCAGTCGCCATTGGGCGCTGATGGTGGCGATGCCGAACATGGCGGCGTTGAAAAGCGTGGCGCTGTCGTGATCGGTGAATGAGGCATACCACAGGACGGTGAACGGGGACAACGAAGCCAGTACGATGGACAGCACCGCCTGCGTGGAGAGGAGCGCGCGAAGCGTATCGCCGAAATCCTCACCGAGGCCGAGCAGCAGATTCAGCACGTAAAAGCTGGGGAGGCTGAGCGCGAAGGTGATGAGCAGCATGAGCGGCACTTTGAGGCCGGAGTACAGCGGTTGCAGGATTCGGTTTCCAGAGATGCCGCCGTAGCAGCCCATGACTGCCCCGTAAAAGATCGTGAGCAGGAGGGACAGCAGCAGGATGTGCGGCACCGCGCGGGGTGTATCCAGCGCGGCCCCCGGCAAGGGAGCGCGTAGGATTCGGTCGACAAATCGAAGGGCGGAGATCATAGAAGATGATGCATTTTTTTAGCGGCTGTGCCAAAGTCACGCGTTTTTTTTGTGCCGGAAAAACGCGTGCCTTCGGCACAGCCGCTAAAAAATTTCAAAAGCCCGAGAACACGACGAATCATCGACTCGACGCACTGAACAAATGTTCCAGCGTGCCCATCACCCCTTCGAAGAAGTTCGAACCGCGCCCGCGGAAGAAGGTGAAAGGCGCACTGGGATTCCCGATGAATGGCCGCAACACCCAACTCATCTGCGCGCCGACCAGCCCGAAAACGATGATCCAGATCCGGAAAATCAGCTTGACGTTCGCGGCGGGCGGGCGGTCTTGCAAATGATCGAGCGCGCCCGAAGGCAACGGCGGCGGAGTCGCTGCGGGAACGGTGGATTCATCCTCGACGAAAGGTTCCGGCACGGCTGCAACGGTGGGTGGCCATAGCTGCGCGATGGTGAGTCGATGCAGCGTCTGCAACAGAAACGCCAGCCCCATCGCGCCGGCGATCGCAAAGACGATCACGTTCAGCAGCACCATGAAAGGATAGCTGGTCGTACTGGCGGCGAAGAAGGCGACGATCGGGCCGAAGGATGACAGCAGGGCGAGCATCACCGACATCGCCGCGACCAGCAGTCGGAGCATCGCGCCGACGGTCAGCCGTGAACCGATCAGGGCGTTGAAGACATAGAGCGAGGGGAATGTGATGATCAGGGTGAGCAGAAACAGCGCCGGCACTTTCACGACGCTCGCGCCAAGTTGCTGGAAGCCCATGTTGCGGGTCGGATCGGACCATCTTGTAATGACGGCGGACAGCCCCATGCAGGCACCGTAAACCATCGACAGAACCACGATCAACCCAAGCAACCCACCGGCGGGGATGTCGAAAGTGCCTTGTTGCAGAAGCGGCAGGCGGGTCGCATCGCCGCGAAGAATTTTGTCCAAAGCGCGGATGGCATTTTTCATGAAAAATTCCCTTGCGTATTTGATAGATTTGGCGGCATTTTCGTGGCATGGGCATCCTGCCCATGTTCGCGGTACCCCGCGATGTCGATCGGTACTCCGGTCGACTCAAGCAAGAGCGCCGCGATCTTTCTTCAATGTTTCAATTGAAGATCGCTGCACTCTTGCCGGGTTGACCGGCGTACCCGCCAACGCCATGGATTACCACGGCCATAGTCAGGTTGCCCACGCTACAAAGCCGCTAGGCACTCGCTGTAATTGAACAGATGAAATCCTCCTGTCAAATTGATCGGATCGTCGGTAGTGTTACGGGCATGAACCCCATTCAATTTTTCGGCGCGCTGGCGTTACTGGCAGGCATCACCCAAACCGTTCTGGCGGCGGACGATTGGCACATGGCGGATGGGCCTCTGAAAACCCGCTGGGCCAAGGAGGTCTCGCCGCAAAATGCGCTTCCGGAATATCCGCGCCCGCAGATGGTGCGGAAAGAGTGGATGAATCTGAACGGGCTTTGGGATTACGCGATCGTTGGGAAAGACGTCGCGATCCCCGAGAAATATGACGGGAAAATCCTCGTGCCGTTTCCGGTGGAGTCGGCGTTGTCCGGCGTGATGAAACGGGTCGGCGACAACAGCAAGCTGTGGTATCGCCGGACGTTTGAATTGTCTCCGGCCTTCAAAGGTCATCGCACGCTCCTGCACTTCGGCGCGGTCGACTGGCAGACCACCGTCACCGTCAACGGCAAACACGTCGGCGCGCATCGCGGGGGATATGATCCCTTCACCTTCGACATCACCGATGCCCTGAAGCCGGGCGGTGAGCAGGAAATGATTGTCTCGGTGTGGGATCCCACGAATGCCGGCCCGCAACCGCGCGGCAAGCAGGTGAACAAACCGGGTGGCATTTTTTATACGCCGGTGACGGGGATTTGGCAGACGGTGTGGATGGAACCGGTGTCGAAATTCCATGTGAACTCGTTGACCGCCACGCCCGACATCGACAAAAAGCAGGTGACCATTCATGTTGACGTAACGGACATGCCCGCGGGTGGCTTGGTGAAAATAGAAGCCATGCGCGACGGCGAAATGGTCAGCGCCAATGCCGCCGCCGGAACGGACGTGATCCTCCGGATGGGCGATGTGAAGCTCTGGTCGCCCGAGCAGCCGGCGCTGTATCAACTTCGCGTCGCGTTGCTGGATCCGAATTCCGGGCAGACCGACGGCCAGCGGATTAACCCGACCGTGGACGAGGTGGATTCCTACTTCGCCATGCGAAAAATCGCCCTCGGCAAAGATGACAAAGGCATCACCCGCCTGATGCTGAACAACAAACCCGTCTTTCAAATGGGTCCATTGGACCAAGGCTTCTGGCCCGATGGCATCTACACCGCGCCGACGGATGACGCCCTTAAATACGATATCGAGATCACGAAAAAGCTTGGGTTCAACATGATCCGCAAGCATGTGAAGGTCGAGCCGGACCGCTGGTATTACTGGTGCGATAAGCTGGGCCTGCTGGTCTGGCAGGATATGCCGGCGGGTGACAAGGGCGTGGGGCCGGGCAAGGGTGAGATTCAGAAAGACCCCTCCGCCGCCAGGGAATTCGAGGGTGAGTTGAAGGCGATGATCGATGCCCTGCGCAATCATCCGTGCATCGTGCAGTGGGTTGTTTTCAACGAGGGCTGGGGGCAATACGACACGATTCGCATCACGGATTGGGTGAAGCAATATGATCCCACGCGGCTGGTGGATTGTGCCAGCGGTTGGAATGACATGCCTTCGGGCGATGTCCATGACATGCACAAATACCCGGCCCCCGGCATGTTCCCGGTCGAGGAAAAGCGCGCGATGGTGCTCGGCGAATATGGCGGCCTCGGCCTGCCGGTCGAAGGGCACATGTGGGAAAAGAAAACGTGGGGCTACAGAGTGATGTCCGATCCGGGCCAGCTCACGAGAAAGTATGTGAGCTTCTCTCGAATGTTGGCGGACCTGGAGAAAAAGGGCTTGTGCGCCGCCGTGTATACGCAGACGACGGATGTGGAAACCGAGGCGAACGGGTTGCTGACGTACGATCGGGCGGTGATCAAACCGGATTTGGAAAAGGTCGCCGCCGCCAATCGGTTTGCGTTCGGGCCGATTGAAGAGGATGCAGCCGTGGAGATCGTTCCCACCGCGCGGACGGCTCCGCAGCTATGGCGCTACACGCTCGAAAAACCGGCGGAGGGATGGTTCGGTTCAGAGTTCGACGCCTCAGCCTGGAAGGAAGGCAAAAGCGGTTTCGGCAGCGAAGGCACGCCACACTCGATCATCGGAACGGTGTGGAAAAGCGACGACATTTGGCTGCGGCGGGAAGTGACGATCGACAAGCCTCTCAAATCACCGCAACTGGTGATACACCACGACGAAGATGTAGAGGTTTATATCAATGGCATCCTGGCGGCGAAGTTGCCGGGCTACATCGGTGATTACGAGGAGATGGCTATTGAACCGGCGGCGTTGAAAACATTGAAGCAGGGAAAAAACTCGATCGCCGTCCATTGCCATCAGAAGACCGGCGGGCAGTTCATCGACGTGGGGATTGTGGATAACAAATGATGGGGAGGGTCGGTACTCTTTGAAGACCGACGATTCCGAACGACTGACTACTAAGGACGATCCATGCTCCAAAAATTTCTCGCGATGGCTTTGCTGACTTCGATCTGCCTGACCGTGCAGGCTGCGGACGATTACAAATTGGGTCCGGATTCAGAACGGCATGAAGGCGTGCCGCAGGGGAAGGTCGAAAAATTTTCGTGGAAGAGTGAAATCTTCAAAGGCACCGAGCGGGATTGCTGGGTCTACATTCCCAGCCAATACGATGGCAAGCATCCGGCGGCGTTAATGGTGTTTCAGGATGGCAGCGGGTATGAGTCGGAGAAAGGCTCGTGGCGCGTGCCGGTGGTGTGCGACAATTTGATTCACAAAAAAGAGATGCCGATCGCGGTCTGTATTTTCATCAATCCGGGCAACGACCCGGATAAAAATCCCCCCGCCAAGCCGGGCGATCCCAAGCCGGAATTGAAGCCCGGCGAGAAGCCGAAGAAGAAGCCCGGTGCTTCGAACCGCAGTTTTGAATATGACACGCTGAGCGATCAGTACGCCAGGTTTCTGATGGAAGAGATCATCCCGGAAGTGACGAAGCGGTTTAATGTGAAGTTGACGGAAGACCCGGAAGGCCGTGCGATCGGCGGGTTATCCTCCGGCGCGATCTGCGCATTCACGGTGGCCTGGCAACGGCCGGATTCGTTCCGCAAAGTCATCAGTTCCATCGGCAGTTTCACCAACATTCGCGGCGGCGGCGCCTACCCGGACATGATCCGCAAGGCCGACAAAAAACCGATCCGGGTGGCGTTGCAGGATGGCTCAAACGACCTGCAAAACCAAGCCGGAAAATGGTTCGAGGCGAATACCGCGATGGCGGCGGTGTTCAAGGAAAAAGGGTACGACCATCAGTTTGTGACCGGTGATGGCGGTCATACTCCCAAGCAAGGTGGATCGATTCTCCCGGAGACATTGCGGTGGATCTGGCGGGATTACAAGCCGAAGGATTGAGTGTCTCTCGATGTTTGAAGGTCTGTGATTTTCTAATCTCTATCGTGGCACGGGCTTCCAGCCCGTGTGAGCGGTTTCAAATTCAAAAAGAATCCCAAGACCAATTCTTTCCTCCCGCATTTGCCGACCAGCACGGGCTGCAAGCCGGTGCCACCCCCGATTGTTTCCGGAGCATTTTATGCCAAATTTTCGCAGCCCCCTTTTCATTTCAATGATGTTCTCCGTCTTATCGTTAACAACAATCGCGCAAACGCCCCTCCCCAAATCGCTTCAGGAATCCCCGACCGGTATCACCCATTCGTTCATCGCCTTCGGTGCGGAGACGTATATCATGGGTGCCGATGGGAAAGTCGTCTGGAACTACCCGCACAACACGCGGGACGGTTTCCTTCTTCCGAACGGCAACATTGTCATGGCCGTCTCTAAGGGCAAGGAATATCCCAGTGGGGCTGCGATTGAAATAACGCGCGAGGGGAAGATTGTCTTCGAGTACAAAGGCACGCAATCCGAAGTGAACACCGTTCAAGCGGTGGGGGAGGGTCGATACATGCTGACCGAGGCGGGGAACAAACCGCGCATATTGGAGGTGGATCGCCAGGGGACGGTCCTTCTGGAAGTACCGATTCAGGCGCAGACGAAGGATCATCACCTGCAGTCGCGCATGACCCGCAAGTTGGCGAATGGAAATTATCTGGTGCCGCAGTTGCTGGACAAAATGGTACGAGAATATGCACCGGACGGGAAAATCGTCTGGGAAGTCGCGACGCCGGCGGAACCGAAGGACAGTTGGCCTTTCACCGCGGTTCGCCTGGAGAACGGCAACACGCTTATCAACTGCACGCACGGCAATCAGGTGATCGAAATCGACAAGGACGCGAAGATCATCTGGCATCTGACCAATGCCGATTTGCCCGGCCCGCTTTTAAAAGATCCCTGCGGGGTGCAGCGTTTGCCGAACGGCAACACGGTGATCACATCTTACGCGCAGACGGTTGCGGGCGAGATCAAGCTTCTGGAAGTGACGCCGGAGAAAAAAGTGGTCTGGTCGTATCGCGATGACAAAACGCATGGGATTCATGAGTTTCAGATCATCGATACGAATGGGAAAGCATCGGATGGGCCGCCGATGAAGTGAGGAATCACGCGTGCGATCCATGGAGTGCGGCAGGCACGAACCGCATTTCAATCCGCTGGCCAAGCGCCTCAGCGATGCGGTGGAGCATGGCCATGGAATGCCCGTCATAGTCGCCGTCTTCGAGACGGCAGATCACCGACGCGGTGGTGCCGACGCGCTTTGCCAATGCCCGCTGTGAAAGACCGGCGTCGGTGCGGGCCTGATGGATCAACTCGGCGACTTCCACTTGCTGGCGGAACGCGGATCTCGAATCGACGTCCTCGGCGGAGGGTGGGTGCCGCCGATTTAGTATGTCTAAGGCGTTCGCCGTTCTTGTCTTCCTCATCGCGTCACTCCTGATGCATGTGTATTTCGGGATTCGTTTCAAACAACCTCTTCCGCCGGATCGCCACGTCCAGGTCCGTCTTGGGGATTTCGCGCTCCTTCGTCAAGCCATGTGCCAGAACCGCAACGGCACGGCCGTGAAAAAAATAAAGCAGACGGTAGTTCACATGCCCCACGCGGGCACGCAGTTCGTAGATGCCGTCCCGCAGTAGATCAGCGGTCGGCTTGGTGCAACTCTTCCAGCCATTCCAAGACCGGGACCGACCGGTCAGCTTCGCAATAAAACAGCACTTCAGTTCGCGGCATTCGTCACTCCTCCTTTAACTTACAGCCGGCTTCCTTAACCGATTCGCGGCGACCACCGGATTTGTCTGCGTTCGATACTCGCCGGGCGTGTGTCCCGTCTCCCGTTTAAACACGACGCTCATGTATTCCGGATGTGAATACCCCGCCAGCGCGGCGATTTTTTCCAACGGCAGTTCCGACTCCCCGAGCAGTTGCTTCACGCGCTTCAGTTGAACCGCCCGAATTTCCGCCTGCGGGGATCGGCCCAGATATTTGCGGAATTGCCGCTCCAGCAAACTGCGCGACAACGTGGAATGCCGTTCGACTTCCTTCATCGAGCAACCATGACATGCCCGCTCGCGAATGAATCGCACGACGGCGGCGACGGCGGGGTCGTCGATCGCCAGCACATCGGTCGATTGCCGTGTGGTCACGCCGAGCGGTTCGAGGAGCATCGGGGTGGTCGGTGGCTTCTCGCCGGACATCAATCGGTCGAGCAGCGCAGCGGCTTCGTATCCCACGCGCTCCGCATTGGGAACGACGCTGGATAGAGGGGGATGGCAGAGATTGCACAAAACCGCATCGTCATCCACGCCGATAACCGCCACTTCTTCCGGCACGGCCATGTCGATTCGCTGGCAGGCGTCCAGCACATGCTGCCCGCGCATATCGCTGCAGGCGAAGATGCCGGCGGGCCGGGGCAGCGCCTTGATCCATCGCATGATCTGGTCCTGCTCGCGCTCCCAGGTGCGGGCAAGCGGGCCTGTCCAGGGGGAATCCCACACCAGGCAGGCGTGTCCGCGCTCGGTGCAGCGGGCCATGAATCCTTCACGGCGACCGATCGACCAGACCTGATCGCTGAACCCGCAGAAAGCCAGTCGCGTGAAGCCGCGCTCCATCAGATGATCCGCCGCCGCGGCCCCGATGGCCCGGTGATTTGACTCGATTCGCGGAACGGCAAAAGGCTTGCTCGCATCGCTTAAGTCCACCAGGGGGACGCCGGCTTTCGTCAACGCCCGCGCGAGTTTTTCAGTCGTTTTACGGCAGATGACGCCGTCCCCGCGCCAACTGTGCAGCCAGGTGGGCGGCAGGGTCCACAATTCCCGCTGCTCCAGGAAAATGGACCACGGATCGTGCGATTGCAGATAACTCGTCACCCCGCGCAATACCTGCCGACCATAGTGAATCGATGTTTCGACGATCAGGGCAACGTGTGCTCGCTTGGACATGAGGGCCAAACTTCCTGCGGCTTGCGGTGAAATGGAACTCAATTATAAAACAGGACGGCAACGCTGAATCTTAGACGGTTCAAATCAATCGGAACCAAGACCGACTTCGGGTGTTCATCGTGGCACGGGCTTCCAGCCCGTGTTGACGGGTACGTGCGTAAGAGAGTTTGATCTATGCGATTTTTAGCTTCCGGATCGCCAACACGGGCTGGAAGCCCGTGCCACGACTGAGGTTTCAAACTGGGAAGCACAACGAAGGGTTGGATGCTCTCAGTCATCCACTCATTTTACAATATTTCATTGTCCGCGAATCAACAAGGAATCTCAACTGAAAAAGATCGCTTCTCATTACATCACCGGGTGGCGTGCGGAGTATTATCAATGCTCTCATCGCGGATAATGTTCCGCCGACCGTGCCGCTGAAATGACTGATTCAGGAGACCGATGGTGTTGTTGCCCGGAAAAAAACGTCGAACGATATTGGCCTGGAGCGCCCTGGTTCTTGGAATTGGATCACCTGGCACTTCAACTGTCGCCGCACCATTGTCCGATGCGCAGAAGCTCGGTTTTTTCACCGATCAGGTCAAACCGATCCTGGAATCCAGTTGCATCAAATGTCATGGCGGCGAGAAAACAAAAGGCGGGCTCCTGCTGATCAATCGTGAATCGCTTTTGAAAGGCGGCGACACCGGACCCGCGATCTCGACCGATGCGCCATCGGCCAGTCTTTTGCTCAAAGCGATCGGTTACGGCGACATCGATCTTCAGATGCCACCGAAGGAAAAACTGTCCAATCCGCAAATCGCCATCCTCACCAAATGGGTCGGGATGGGCGCGCCGATGACTCCACTGACGGCGACCCGCCCGGGCGGCATCGCGGAAGTTCCGACCAAGCGCATCGTTCCACAGGTGAATGCGGAGTCGATGAAGTTCTGGTCGTTTCAACCGGTGAAAAGGTCGGCCATTCCGGTCGTTCAAAAATCGGATTGGGTGAAGTCGCCGATCGATGCGTTTGTGCTGGCGAAGTTGGAGGCCAATCATCTCACCCCCGCGCCACCGGCCGACAAAGCGGTGCTGCTGCGCCGGGCATATTTCGATCTCACGGGTCTGCCGCCGACACCGGCGGAAACGGAAGCGTTTCTCAAGGACTCCGCATCAAACGCGTTTGAAAAAATCGTCGACCGGTTGCTCGCCAGCCCGCGCTACGGCGAGCGCTGGGCACGGCACTGGTTGGACGTGGTTCGCTATGCCGACACCAACAGTTTCGAGCGAGACGGGCTCAAACCCAACGCGTGGCGATTTCGCGATTATGTGATCGAATCATTCAATCAGGACAAGCCATACGATCAGTTCGTGAAGGAGCAGGTCGCCGGCGATGAACTCGAGCCGTTGACCGCCGACGGAATCACCGCCACCGGTTTTTATCGCCTGGGCATTTGGGATGATGAACCTGCCGATCGCGTGCAGGCCCACATGGATCAGTTTGACGACATGGTCACCACCACCGGGCAGGCGTTTCTCGGCCTGACGGTCAACTGCGCCCGCTGTCACGATCACAAGCTCGATCCCATTCCGCAGAAGGATTACTACCGAATGGTTTCGTTCTTTCAGGGGATCCGGCCTTACTCGAACGGCGAGAACATTCTCACCGAGATCGCGCCGCAGGATCAGTTAAAAGCGGTGCAGAATGACGCGAAGGCCATCCGCCGCCGTAAGGACGAATTGCGACAAGAGATCGCGTCGATTGAAAAGCCGGTCATTGCCGGTCTGGCGCACGGAGAATCAACTTTGCCGTCCAGCCGAAAAGGGCGGCAAAGTGCGTTGGGACCGCTCGTTCTGAAAGCGATCGGAGAGGATCCATTTCGGCACTATGCCTCTTTGATCAAAGAGTTTGACGAACTGGGAGCGCGGAAATCCTCTGTGGCGATGGCTCTTTCCGTGAAGGAAGTGGGACCGAAACCGGAACCGACTTTCGTGATGATGCGCGGCAATGCCCATGTGCCGGGCGATCAGGTCGAGCCGGCGTTTCTGTCGATATTGAACCCGCCCAAGGCGATCGTGCCGACGCCCAAACCCGGCGCGACCTCCTCAGGCCGGCGGCGTGTTTTAGCCGAATGGTTGGCGAGTGATCGCAATCCGCTGGTGGCCCGGGTGATGATGAATCGAGTCTTCCAGCATCACTTCGGGCGCGGCATTGTCCGCTCGCCGAATGATTTCGGCAGCCTCGGAGATCGACCCACGCATCCTGAATTGCTCGATTGGTTGGCGAGCGAATTGGTCGCCAAGGGTTGGAAGTTGAAATCGATGCACCGGATGTTGATGCTGTCGAATACCTATCAGATGTCTTCGACCGCCGAACCGACCGCGCTCGCCAAAGACCCGCAGAATGATCTGCTCTGGCGATTTGATATGCGGCGACTGGAAGCCGAGGAAGTGCGCGATTCGATTCTCGCGGTGGATGGCCGATTGAATCTCGAAATGGGCGGTCCCGGTGTTTTCCCGATCATCCCGAAGGAAGTGCTGGCCGGGCAGTCGGTGCCGGGTGCCGGGTGGGGAAGTTCGACGCCGCAGGAGCAGTCACGGCGGAGCGTATACATCCATCAGAAGCGGTCGCTGGTCGTGCCGATCCTTGCCAGTCTCGATGCGGCGGACAATGACACCACCTGCCCGGCGCGCTTCACCACCACGCAGTCGACGCAGGCTTTGGGAATGCTGAACAGCGATTTTACCAACGGCGAAGCAAAGGCTTTTGCGGCCCGGCTTCGCAAGGAAGCGGGTGAAAATCTGGAAGATCAGGTTCGCCTGGCACTTCGGTTGGCCCTGTGTCATGAACCGCGAAAGGACGATGTCGCGCGCGGCGTGAAGTTCGCGAACGATCTGGAAAAAGATCTGAAGGTCGCGCCGGAGGTGGCGCTGAATCAGTTTTGTCTGCTGGTTTTGAATCTCAATGAATTCGTCTATTTGGATTGAACGATTTCGTAGCATGGGCTACCAGCCCATGAGTTGTAATCAAAAACATGGGCTGGTAGCCCATGCTACGAAATTTCGTCCAGGAGTTGTCGATGTCGAATGGTAGCAATCAGTTTTGCGGTCGAACCCGCCGTGAGTTTTTATGGCAGATGGGCGGCGGATTCATGGGCCTTGGCCTGACCGCCATGCTGAGCGCGGATGGTTTCCTCGCCTCGCAAGCCCGGGCGGCGGATGGTATGACCGCGTTCGCCAATCCGCTTGCCCCCAGGAAACCGATGTTCGCCCCCAAGGCCAAAAGCGTCATCTTCCTATACATGTACGGCGGGCCAAGCCAGGTCGATACCTTCGATTACAAACCCAAACTTTACGAGCTGGACGGGCAGACCATCCCGGTGAAAACCAAGGGTCGCGGCGGCGAGAAAAACGAAGGCCGCGTGGTCGGCCCGAAATGGAAGTTCAAACAATACGGCCAATGCGGCAAGTACGTCTCGGACCTGTTCCCGAACGTCGCCACCTGCGTCGATGACATCGCATTCATCCATTCCATGACCGCCGATTCCCCCATCCACGGGTCGGCGATGCTGCAAATGAACACCGGCAAAATCCTCAGCGGCAGCCCGTGTCTCGGCTCGTGGATCAATTACGGGCTCGGCAGCGTCAACGAAAATCTGCCCGGTTTCGTCGTGATGCTCGACCCCAAGGGCGGCCCGATCAGCGGTGCCAAAAACTGGTCGAGCGGGTACATGCCGGCGACCTATCAGGGCACCATTCTCCGGTCCAACGGCGCGCCGATTCTCGACCTGCAACCGCCCGAAGGCGTGTCGCGCGACATGCAGCGCAAGTTGCTCGACAGCCTGGGCGACTACAACGCCGCTCATCACGCGACGCGCGTCGACAACTCCAATCTGGCCGCCCGGATCGCCAGCTATGAGTTGGCGTACAAGATGCAATCGTCGGCCCCGGTGGCGACGGATATCGACGGCGAACCGGAAGCCACCAAAGAGCTTTACGGCCTGAATCAAAAGCGCACGCAAAATTTCGGACGCCAGTGTCTGATGGCCCGCCGACTGGTGCAGCGCGGGGTGCGATTCGTGCAAATCTATTCCGGCGGCGCGCACAACGACGACAACTGGGATGCCCACGGCGACCTGGAAAAAAACCACAACTTCCACGCCGGCAACACCGATCTCCCCATCGCCGGGCTGCTGAAAGATCTCAAGCGGACCGGCCTGCTCGATGAAACGCTGGTGATCTGGGGCGGTGAATTTGGCCGACAGCCCACGGCGGAATATGCCAAAGGCACTGGCCGCGATCACAACTCCTACGGCTTCACCATGTGGATGGCCGGCGGTGGAATCAAGGGCGGCGTGAGCGTCGGTGAAACCGATGAACTCGGCGCTATCGCCGTCGTCGATCGCTTCCACGTCCGCAACCTCCACGCGACCGTCCTGCAGCAACTCGGCGTCGATCCGAACAAACTGTCCTACTTCTACAGCGGTCTGGATCAAAAACTCGTCGGCGTCGAAGGGGCCGACCCGATCCAAAAAATCATCGCTTGACGTCCCGTCCCGGCTGATATCCCAGTGCGAGAAATTCGGCTGTAATCACGTGCGCATGGCTTTCATGTAGCATTGGCTACCAGCCCATGTTCGCGGTACCCCGCGATGTCGATTGGTACTCCGGTCGACTTAAGCAAGAGCGCCACGCTCTTTAGACAGTCGATAATCAAAGATCGCTGCGCTCTTGCTGGGTTGACTGGAGTACCGGTCAACGCCGTGGAGTACCACAGCCATGGGCAGGTTGCCCATGCTACGAAAATGCAGTCGTCGAAAATGTCCTTCGTCCAATCGCGTTCCGCCATTCAATCACCCGCTTTCATTTTCCACGCGTCCGGCTTACCTTTCCCGCATGGGCACTCTTCTTCAGAGCAATCTGCCATTCCCGGTGCGGCGCGGCAAGGTGCGCGATGTGTATGACCTCGGCGACACACTGCTGATCGTCGCCACCGATCGCATCAGCGCCTATGACTGCATCATGCCCAACGGCATCCCGGGAAAAGGGAAAATCCTCACCGCCCTCAGCCTGTTCTGGTTCGAAAAATTCGCCCGTCAATTCGAGAACCATCTGATCGCGACCAAGGTGCCTGACTATCCGGAGGCGGTGCGCCCGTATGCACCCGAGTTGGAAGGTCGTTCCATGCTCGTCAAGAAGGCGAGGGTGATTCCGATCGAGTGCGTGGCGAGGGGGTATCTGGCCGGATCGGGGTGGAAGGAATATCAGCGTTCTCAAACGGTTTGCGGCCTGTCGCTTCCGCCCGGATTACGGCATTGCGACAAGCTGCCGAACCCGATCTTCACACCCGCCACCAAGGAAGAAAACGGGCATGACCTCAACATCAGCCATGAGCAAACCGTCGACCGCATCGGCCATGATCTGGCGAACCAGTTGCGCGACCGCACGCTGAGCCTCTACGCGCAAGCCGCCGACTTTGCAGCGAGCCGGGGCGTGATCATCGCGGATACCAAGTTTGAATTCGGCCAGCTTCCCGGCGGCAACGTGATCCTGATCGACGAAGTGCTTACCCCGGATTCCAGCCGATTCTGGCCCGCCGACGAATATTCCGCCGGGCGAGACCAGGCGAGTTTCGACAAGCAATACGTGCGGAATTATCTCGACAGCCAGATTTGGGATAAAACCCCCCCGGCCCCAAAGCTGCCGATGGAAGTGGTTCACGGCACGCAGCAGCGGTATCTCGAAGCGCATAAAAAGCTGACCGGGCGGACGTTGAGGTTGTAGTTTCTGAACGCCATTAACTCTTCAAGATTTCGATCCGAATCCTATGGCCGACTGGGACCAGCAAATCATCGATCGGATTCTCGCCTCCGCCGGGTCCAACCCCG
The DNA here is from genome assembly GCA_025351525.1 of Humisphaera sp. Taxonomy (GTDB): domain Bacteria; phylum Planctomycetota; class Phycisphaerae; order Tepidisphaerales; family Tepidisphaeraceae; genus JANXVV01. Next base: position 22,205 of record JANXVV010000452.1, read on the forward strand.
ATCAACTGGCCCGCACCGGTGATGCGCATTTCAATCAGGAGCAGTTTCAAGAGGCTTGCTTCTACTACCTGGTGATCTCACGCCAGCAACCGGAAGTGGCGGAGCATCAATATCGAATGGGGCTGGCCTGTTCCCGACTGGGCCAGGATGATGCGGCGATCTTTTCATTCGAGCAGGCCATCCGCCTGAAACCCGATTACGCGGACGCGCACAATGAATTAAGCCAGATTCATCTGAAGGACGGCAGGGTGCCCGAAGCCCTGCACCATGCCCGCCGGGCGGCTGAACTGGATCCGGATGATTCAGAAATGACCGTCGGCCTGGCATTCGTATTGAACGCAGATCGGCAGACGGAAGAGGCGACGGCCCTGGTGGATCAGTTGCTTCGTGAAAAGCGGGAGACTCCGTCGCTGGCACTGATGTACAGTGTTCTCGCCCCCCGTCGAAAAGCGCAGGCGGAAGCGTTGGCTCTTATTCTGCGAATGCTATTGAAGGAAAACTCGCCGCGAGAGCAATCATCGCTGCACTTTGCTGCGGCGCAAATGTTGGATTCGATGGGCCGGTACGATGAGGCGTTCGATCATGCGTCGCAGGCCAATCGCCTGCGCGGTGGAAAATATCTCCCTCGGGAAACAGAACGGCAGGTGCGGGATTGGGTTCAGTATTTCACCCCCGAAACGCTCCGCCGTCTGCCCCGCGCCACGCACGGCAGCCGCAATCCGGTGTTCATCGTCGGGATGCCGCGCTCGGGGACGACACTCGTCGAGCAAATCCTCGCCTCCCATCCCGCCGTGCATGGCGCGGGTGAATTGAACTGGATCGAGGGCCTGTGGCAATCCGCCCTGCAGCGCTTCGGCGGAACGGTCAGCGGCCTGACGCAATGCCTCGACCGATTGACGGTGAAAGACACCGACGAACTAGCCGCCGAATATCTCGACCGTCTGCAGGCGTTGAGCCCCGGATCGCTGCGCATCACCGACAAGATGCCGTTGAACTTCATGCATCTCGGGCTGATCGCGATTCTTTTTCCGCAGGTCGCGATCATCCATTGCCGCCGCGATCCGATGGATACCTGCCTGTCCTGTTTCATGACCGATTTCAATTCCTTCAGCTACGGTTCCCTGCCTGCCTACGGCCACTTCCAGCGGCACTCCGAACGGATGATGGCTCACTGGAAATCCGTGCTCGATCTGCCGATTCTGGAAGTCGATTACGAAAAGATGGTGAACGATTCCGAAACTGAGACCCGCCGTCTGATCGATTTCGTCGGTTTGGCGTGGGATGACCGCTGCCTGCGATTCCACGAGAACAAACGCCTCGTCGCCACCGCCAGCCAATCGCAGGTTCGCCGACCGATTTACCGGGATTCCATGGAGCGATGGCGGCACTACGAAAAACATCTGGGGCCACTGCGCGAAGCACTGGACGGCTGAATTTAGAGTTTCGTCACCTGTGTTCCAACACGCCGGGATCGGAGCCGCAGGCGACGACCCGGATTCCGCAAGGAAGTAACTCCCTTGCGGAATCCGGGTCGTCGCT
>JANXVV010000475.1 GCA_025351525.1 Humisphaera sp.
ATTTTTGAAAAGGACGGGAAGAGCGCGAGCAACGCTTCGGACTACGGCGTCCTGGGCGGCAGCGATCGGGAGGCCAGCGGAGACTTCTCGCTGAATCACGCGCTGACCAATCGGATGGTTTTAAAGATCCACGTAATCATCGGTCAGGAAGCGGTGAAAGTGCCGTTCGACCTTCGCGATGTGATTCTGCCGTGACCGCGTCGCACCGGGTCTGCACTTCGCTATAATCGTCGTTGCTCGGAGACTCGCATGAAAAGCCCCTTCCCCGGCATGGACCCTTACATCGAACCGCATTGGCTCGATATACATACCGCGATCATCGGAGAGGCACGCCGCGCGCTAAACCAATCGCTTCCCTTCGGTCTGGTGGCACGGGTGGAGGAGCGGATCGCAGTCGAGTCGGAGGACGAGCCATTTCGCGGCATCGGGCCGGATGTGCGCGTGTTGAATCCTTCATCGACCGACACATCAGAGGAAGGGGCAGGCAGCATCGCGATTGAGGCACCCTTCAAACTGATGGTCGAGGTCGATCCCATCATTGAGCGCTTTGTTCGCGTGATCGATGAGTCCGGGCAACTGATCACCGTCATCGAATTTGTAAGCCCGACCAACAAGCGGTCGCCGGGCATCGAATCGTACCGGTTGAAGCGGGCCGATCTTTTAAATGCGGGAGTCCATGTGGTCGAAATCGATCTGATCCGCGCCGGCAATTGGCGTGCGCTCATGCGTCCGGAGCGATGTCCACCCGAAGCGGTGTCGACCTATCGCGCCGCCATCCGAACCTCCGGGCGGCCGCGCGCGGGCTACCTGTTTCCCATCACCCTCCGCAAACCTCTGCCCGAAATCCCCGTCCCTTTGCGTAGGGAGGATAAGCCGGCATTGCTCCCGCTTCAGGCGTTGTTTGATGCGGTTTACGAGGATGGGCGCTACGATCGAACGATCGATTATGCCCAGCCGTTGAATCCGTGTTTGGAAGAGGATTTTGATTGGGTCGAAGCGCTTCTGACAGAGACCGGATGGCGGGGCTCGAAATAAGCAATGTGATATTCGCGGCGGAGGGAACAAATCTCCCGCGTCCTCGGTTCATTAAGATGAGTTTCAGGCCTACACTACCAGACAGGAGTATTTCGTGATCGTCAACCGTTTTCGCTTTCTTTTCCCCGGAGTCCTCATCATGTTTTCCATTCTGACCATGCTCGGCGCACTTGGGCGAGGGCCGGCGTCCGCTCACGCCGCCGACCATCTGCCGGTGCCCGATTCGGATCTGTCGAAACCCAAGCCCGGTGAAGTGCGTACTGCCGTGTTCGCCGGGGGTTGTTTCTGGTGTACCGAAGGGGCCATCCGGCAATTTCGCGGTGTGAAGGAGGTCGTCAGCGGTTACGCGGGCGGCACAAAAGAAACTGCTGACTACAAAACGGTCTGCACTGGCCGCACGGGTCATGCCGAATCGATCAAAATCACCTACGACCCGGCTTCGATCACCTACGCCCAGTTGCTGCAAATTTTCTTCACCGCTCACGATCCGACCACGCTGGATCAACAGGGCAATGATAAAGGCCATCAATATCGCTCGGCCATTTTTTATGCTAACGATGAAGAGAAAAAAGTGGCGGAGGCGTATATCAAGAAGCTGAACGACGCCAAATCATTTGGTTCGCCGGTGGTGACGACGCTGGAACCGCTCACCGTGTTTTATCCGGCGGAGGAATATCACCAGGACTATGTCACGAACAACCCGAACGCCGGTTATGTGCGGGCGTGCGCCTTGCCGCACATGCAGAAGGTGCGGAAGGAATATAAGGATTGGTTGAAAACGGATGCGGAGAAGGCGGCGGAAGTGAAAAAGCCTTGAAGATGCTTTCTTCCTCTTGAATAGAGAGGGAAGGAACGCGACATCATCCTTACGAAGTCCCATGGAACAAGTTCCATGGGCTTTTTTTTGCGCTTACATCAATCGTTGTTTCGCAAATAAAGTATCGGGTCTTTTGAAAAACTGGTGGCATGGGCGTCTCGCCCATGCTTTTTGGCCGAAGAAATGCATGGGCG
>JANXVV010000481.1 GCA_025351525.1 Humisphaera sp.
GAAAGCACGCGTTTCTCGATCCAAACGGAACGCGTGCCTTCGGCACAGCCGCTAAAAAAATCACTCCTCCCCCCTTGGAGCACCTACGGGGGAGGGAAGCTTCAAACTTCGAATCGCCTGCAGTATTGGCAAATGCGACGGACACACAAAACTGCACACGCCGCATTCGATGCAACTGTCCAAACCATAGCCGCGGGCCAATTCGAGATTTCCTCTTTGGGCGGCTTCCAGCAGACCGGCGGGCTGCACCAGAGTGGGGCAGCTTTCGACGCACCACGCACAGCGAATACAGGGATCGGGCACGGGGGATGTTTGCCGGGGCATGACGTGAATCGTCAATTCCCCTCCCGACACGACGGCTTCCGGAGAAATTATATTTTGACGAAGCAGTCCCCCGCGCCGAAGCTCGGTGCCTTCGGTCGACAGGCCGCATTGTTTCAAAACTTCACGCAATGAGATTCCAACCGGCGCGATGACAAAATGGGTCTGACGTCGAACGTGATCGCGCACGGCCAACGGCACCTGCAACATCGGTTGGGCCCGCGCGGCGCAACGCCCAATCGCGATGGCGGCAGCGGCGTCGAGAATCAGCACATGTTGATCGCCCGGCGATCGACCGGCCTTCAATTTCCGCTTCAGCAGCCCGTACAAAAGCATCGTCGGATCGCTCTGCGGGTAATCGTTCAACATCGGAACGACCTCGCATTCCGCCTTGCGGGCAAGCCGTCGCAGAGGGTGCCACCACTTGCCGGGTGAACCCGCTTCGACGATCAGGCTGACCTGCCGTGCTTCGGTCAACCGCGCAAGTAACCGGACGCCCGCCAGAAGCAGCGGCCCCGAGCGGGCGGCCAAAATACTGTTCAACCGCATCGTCGGTTCATCGTCGAGCAGATTGCACAGGATCGTGTCGATCGGTTGTCGAAGGGCGCGATGCAGTTGGGCCAGCAGGTCGGGACTTGCCGGGCGCTCGGCCCACACCCCCGCATGGCGAAGGCGATCGATCCACTCGGCCAGATTTCCCGGGCCGGCGATCTGCAAATCCTCAATCTGCTCATGCTGCTCGTGGGCATGGCGCACATCGTGCGATTCACCGGGAAGTGGCCGATCCTCAAAATCAGCTTCAATGTCGACCGCCGGAACCGTGAAGCCATTCAGCAATTGCACCCGGCTGGTCCCGATGATGCGACCGCTTGTCGGAGAAAGTGCCGCTGAGGAACCTTCCCGTCCCAGATCCCCAAGCCGTTGCCCTTTGGCGACAAGCGTGCCGGTGAGTCCGTGCGCGATCGGTCCCGGCACGGGGCGAGTGGCGAGCGGCACACTGAGCCGCGTAGGCATTTCCAGCAGTCGCAGCGCGGGTGCCTGGGCGGGCCATGCGCTTCCGCTGGTCAGGTCGCCGGATTGTCGAACCGCAAAATATTTCATCGGAGATTCAGGTGCCCGCGAGCTCGATGCCATTTTTGCGACAGATCGCTTTGAGCGCATCCGCACCGACTTTGAATAATCCCGGCCCGCTGAATCCGAAAAATTGCTCGTGAGCCGCCAGGTGCGGTTCCAGGCTGAGAAAACCGCGATAGCCGCTCTTCCAGGCATCGATCAGAATCGGCTCCACCTGCCCGTCCCCCTGGCCCGCCGGGACGACCGTGCCGCTGCCCCACATCGCATCTTTAATATGGATGTGAACCGTGTACGGTTTCAGCCCCGGCCAATTGTCGAGCGGGTGATCGCCCGTCTGCACGAAATTGGCGAAGTCGAAGGCGTTTCGCAATTTCGGGGAATCGATCGTCTTCATAAGATCCAGGCATTCCGGGCCGCGCGCGCCGTAAATTCCCACTTCATTTTCATGCAGGAGGATGACCGAATGGTTCTTGATGTAGTCGACCTTGGCGGCCATGCGCTTCATCACCTCATCGCGGTGCAGCCGAATATCGCCGTCCTTTTCCGGGGGGTAATAGCTGAACAGGCGAATGTAGGGCGCTTGAAAATATTCCGCCGCATCGACGGCGATCTTGAACCGCTCGAGATGGTCCGGCCATGAATCGGTGATTTTCACTTTGCCGATCGGCGATCCGATGCAGACCACGCCCAGCCCGCCGGCCGCAAGTTTCGTTTTAATCTCGCGGCGAAGCGATGGATCGAAATCCAGCACGTTGATGTGGTTGACGCCGCGCAGTTCGACGTGGGTGATGCATAGCTCTTTGCAAACTTTGATTTGCTCGTCCAAGTCCGGTGAGATTTCGTCGGCGAACGCCGAAAGTTTCAACATGAAGGTTCCTCAGAGCAGAATGACCATCCGAAGCGGGGTGCTTTA
>JANXVV010000600.1 GCA_025351525.1 Humisphaera sp.
GCCCATGCTCTTTAGCCGAAAAAATGCATGGGCGAGACGCCCATGCCACCTTTTTCAGAACACCCATTTCCATAGCGTTGGAAACAGGCGCAGAAAAATAAGATAATCGCAGAGATTTGCAGTTGCAATCCTTTGAATGACGGGGCTATCATTTAGGAGTATGTTCGGTTAGAATGGCGGAAAGCGGTGCATTCATGGCCGACCGCTTTTCGTACCGATAAAAATAACACGGAACCGGGCATCCTTAACTGATGCTGCCCCTTCACTTTGCGGGTGAAGGCCCCATCCATGGGATGGCTCCGCGTAGGTTGAAAATCCGCACTCCGCCGTTGAAGACGAAGTGCGAAGTACTTAGTGGAACAGGCGGCTCCCATCCATGAAGCCGCCCATTCCGAGCAGGCAGTTACTCGAAAAACCTTTACGACGACGCGAACCAACGGATCGTCTTAAATGTTTCCGAGTCACCCCGCATCACCCGCGCTACTCCATTGATGCGGGTTCGTCGGTTTGATAATGACCGGGGAGCTTCCTTTCTCCGTCGGCCAAGTTTTGAATGCAGTTCCCGGTGGAACTAGAACGTGTCCCTTGAGGCTCAGAAGAGCCTTGACTTAGACACCGAATGACATGGATGCCGTCCTTCCCTGTGGGAGGCTCCTGAGAGACGGTTGATTTTTCGGGCTGACACCACCTTGTGTCGGCTGAAAAGATCAATCGCAGCCCACTATCCGAACAGAACCTCAATACCGACCAAATTGCCCAATGGCCGCCTATTGAGTTTTTCGTGCCTGCCTCGCCGCTGCCTCGATATCCGGGCTGCGGGCGGGCATCGTTTCGCGATCTTTTTCCCAGTCGGCTTTGTCCCAAAGTTCCAGATGAGTGCGAACGCCGAGAAGGTAAAATTCTTTCGTCTGTTGCAGTCCCATCAAAGCCATGCTTCGCACGGGAATCAGCACACGGCCATTGGTATCCAATTCAACCAGTTGGGCCAAGGCCAGCGTCATCCGGTCGTAATTCACTTGCTCCGGACCGGGCGTCAATTCAGTTTTCTGTTCCGTGACCAGGTTTTCGTAGAACTTGTCCGGATAAAGCCAAGGTCGCTTATTGTGACCCAGCAGCAGGAAAAAATCCTTGCCATGCGTCTCCGGCTTGATCCTTTTCCGGATGTCGGACGGAATCAGTAGACGGTTTTTGGAGTCTACCGATACCTCGTATTGTCCATATAGGAATGGTGCTTCCAAGGTTTCGTCCGGTCTTCGCTTTTTTCGCCCGCATCGTTGCGTCGCGTAGGTTACTTGAACGAATGGAATTGTCTCCCACTTTATGGGATTTACAAGGGGAATTTCCCAGATTTGATAGAAATCGTGAAGAAAGAGGGTTGTGTGTGCCGAAATAGCGGTTTTTCGCCGTTAAAATATTTGGGAACGGTGGAATGGGCGGTTGACGGGGTGTGGATATCTTGTGCGGAAGGCGAATTCTTGTTGAGTTTGGCTTCCGAAACCTTTCAGAACCGATGAAGTGGATGTTTTTCCCAGGTTTAAGCGACCGCTTTCCTGAATCGGCCAAATCCCCAAGCGGCGAGCGGTAGAATGAGGTAGATACCGGCAATGATCCAAACGATTCGTTGCACTTCATCAGCCCTGCTCAACTGAATAACTTGCTGAATTGGCCCCCAAGTTCCCAGGATCGAACTTGATTCTTCTCTCCCATATTCGCGCGATAGATAATTCAATAATAAGCCGCCAAATGTTCCAAAAAGAGCAATCGCCACCCCCATGACTTGAGCGCGCGGCGAACGCAATGCCTTGTTCCACAGGCTTAGACCTGCCAACCAGATCGTGACATATATTGCCGAGTATGGAATGCCCCGTGTGGTGGTGATCCCGGTCAGAAACCCGGCCAGTACGGTAAATGGCCAGCTCGCCACGATAACCAATCCAGCGGTTCGGAAATCGCGCAGCAAAAATGGAAACAGCAGTGCCGAAGCCCCGATCTGAACCACGAGCATCAACGGGAGCGCAATCAACTCCGCCGGCTGCGGGAAACTCTTAATGGCGTAAAAAGGAATTCGTCCCGCCGATATCGCCAGGGCGATCAACTGGAGAAGCAACCAGACCAACACCGGCGAGAAGGGGGATCGGACCGCCGAAACGTTTTTGGTTCCCTCTGACCTTGTACTTAATGGGTTAGGGTGAAGGGTCTTGGTTTTCATCCGATTTGAACCGGTTGACTTTGGAGGGCGGTCGTCCTCGACCGCCGCAACGGCGGCGGGGGACCGCCGCCCTCCAAGCCGCCTGTTTTCATTTCTCGTGTGACGACTCGGCGCACTAGGTGCGAAAGGACTGAAAAAATTCAGGGTTCTTCCCGCAGACCGGCGCTACGTTCGCCACCATGCAAATCTTCACTGGGAAAGGTCACTCGGTCAAAGCGCAGGTCGACCGCCGAATGACCGGCATCCACCCGATGGTATTTGTCGACGATCCGCTGCATATATTCCAGCTTCTGATGCCAAGGCACTTCCGCAAAGGCATCGCTCGCGCTGCGCGGGCGGCCCCAGCGGATCTCCGTGCGGTCGCGGGTCAGCAGCACCAGCCAAGCCTCTTTCGGATCGAGACGGCCATTGTAATTGCTGACCCGGACTGTCTGAATTTCCTCGGCGTAGGGCTGGCTGTGCAGCAGTTGCACCATCTCCAGGCCAGCCGTTAGATCCTCACTCACCCAGCGACGGCCAGGGTCCGGTGGGGCGCGGACGACGCCTTCAATCACCCTTATATTCACCCGGCCATCCTGCCCGATCATGATCTTCGGCAATTGGCCGGTACTGAACAACTCGGGCAGTTTAATTCCCTCTGCGTCGACCAGCGCATAGACGTCGCCGTACCGAACCAGTGCGACCGGGGCGCGATAGTCGCAGTCGATCTCGATCGTATCCCCAGGCTTTTTGCCATAGGTCCGGCGGACTTGTCGCACGTCTTTGATCCACGGATTGTGTTTCAAAATGTCATACGCATTGACCAGCATCTGCTGATCGAACGCGGAACGGGCGGTGAGCGGTTGGACGCTGCCGATGATCTGGTCGACCAGAAAATCGCTCATCCAGACGGGCCGATTTTTCAGGACCACCTGCGGGGCATCGACAGGGAAGGTGAGCTTTTGATCCACGTATTTGCGGATGAAGGAATATCCGACCGCGCCGCCGATGCCCAGAACGAGCAGCACGGTTAGATTGAGGGTGAACTGCCGGCGCGTGCGGATTTGCTCGGGGGTGAGCGGCTTTCGCGGTGCTGGTTTGGACTTCCTATCCTTGGCCATAGTGACAATGCTCCCGAGGGTGGCGCGGGCTTCCAAGCTGCCGCTCTATCCAGTTATCGGATGATTTGGGAACAAGTCTGGAGATTGTTTGGGGAGGTTCAAGCGAAGAAAGCAGAGGATCCAGGTCACTTTGCATTATAAGGCCTGCCGTCCACCACGCTGGTGCGCACGGCGCACCAACCGATCCACCAACGGTCCAAACTCAATTCCCGCCTGTTTCGCGGCTTCCGGTAAAAGGCTCTTGGGTGTAAATCCGGGAAGCGTATTAATTTCCAACAGGTATGGCTGATTCAAACCATCCAGCATGATGTCAACCCGAGCCAGATCCATCGCCCCGACCACTTGGTTTGCCCGTCGCGACAAGTCGCGACAATGCTCGACCACTTCTGCCGGCAGGCCGGTGTCGAAGCGGTGCTCCGTATCAGTCGCTTTGTACTTGGCTTCGTAATCGAAAAACGCCCGCTTCGGAACGATGCGAATCGGGGCGAGGGGTTGCTCATCCAGAAGCCCGACCGTCAATTCCGGCCCGGCGATGAATTTTTCGACAAGAGCCTGACCGTGCTTTTTCAGGATGGTCTCGATCGCCTGCTCGGCTTCCGGGCGAGTTTTGCAGACGAAGACGTCGATCGATGAGCCGGAGGAAAAAGCTTTTACGACGCACGGAATGACCAGTTCACTGAGACCATGCGGTTCGATGCCAGCTGTGGTTTGAATGAAGTAGGGCGGGGTCGGAAGACCGGCCGCTTCCCAGGCTTTTTTGGTGGCGACTTTGTCCATTCCAAGACGGGAGGCTTTCGAGGAACTACCGACAAACGCCAAATTGCGTCGTTCGAGAATTTCCTGGAGTTCACCGCTTTCACCGAACTCCCCGTGCAGAACCGGGAAGATCACATCGGTCGAATGATCGAGCCCGGAAAGATCAGACGGGGATACATCGCTGGCAAAGACCTCATGGCCCATGGAGCGCAACCCCTCGATCACCGCGCCACCAGAGACGAGGCTGACTTCGCGTTCGGCACCGGGGCCGCCGTAGAGAACCGTGATTTGCATGAAAACCTCGGAGAAAGTAAATCAGAAATCAGAAATCAGAAATCAGAAAAAAACCGAAGGCGGAAAACCGGAAGTTCGGAGGGCTGGTCACCTCGAATTAAGCCAACCTTTCATTCCAAGGTACTCCGAAGAATCTGCATTTTTCGCCCTTTTCCAATTTGGTTTTTTCTCCGTTCGAGCTTTTTTCTGATTTCTATTTTCTGATTTCGATCTTCGAATTTCTCACTCACCCCACACCTGAACTTCACTCTCCAGATGAATCCCATCCTTCTCGAACACTCTTTCACGGATGATCTTCACCAGCTTGAGCACGTCATCGGCGGAGGCACCGGAATGGGCGATGATGAAATTGGCGTGCTTTTCGCTCACTTCCGCATGGCCGACCTTCATTCCCTTCAATCCCGCCTGATCGATCAGCGCGCCCGCGCTCAAACCGCGCGGGTTTTTAAAGACGCACCCGGCGTTTTTGGTGTTCAGCGGTTGGCTGTTTCGCTTGTACATCCAGATTTCCTTCACCTTCCGCATGATTCGTTCGGGATCGTCCTCGTCCAATTCAAATTGGGCATGGGTGATGAATTTGGCGGAGATGTTGGTCGATCGGTAGTCGAAAATCAGATCGTCTTTCGTGCGGTCGAAGAGCAGGCCGGAGACATCCATGACGCCGACGCGGGTGACGACGGCGCCGATGTCGCCGAACTTTCCCCCGGCGTTCATGCGGATGCCGCCACCGACCGTGCCGGGGATTCCGGCGAGGCATTCGAGGCCGCTCAATCCATTGCGGCAGGCGATCAACACCAGCTTCTGCATGTCGACCCCCGCGCCGACCTCCAGAATGTTCTTATCGAATTTGACGTGTCGAAAAAAATCCTGATCCAACCGAAACACCGCCGCGTTGACGCCGGCATCGCTGACGAGCAGGTTCGCGCCCAAGCCCAGCACATGAATCGGGATCTGATTCTCGGCACAGCGTTGCGAGGCGAGTTGAAGTTCTTCGAGGTTGCGCGGGCGCACGAAATATTTCGCCGGGCCACCGATGCCGTACCAGGTGTATCGCGCCAGAAGCACGTCTTCCTGAACGGCTTCTTCAAGGCCGGAGAAGGGGGAGATTTTGGCGATGCGCATCGTCATGAATTATGCCCCCCTCAACTCCGCCGCGATCTCCCATACGTTGCCGGCACCCATCGTCACCACCACGTCGCCCTCTTGAAGTTTCGGACGGAGATAGGCGGGGATGTCGGCCAGCTTGGCGATGTGCCGTGCATCCTGTCCGTGATCGATGATGCGCTCGACGAGTTCGGCGCTGGTGATCCGCTGCTTCTCAGCTTCGCTGTCGCGAACGAAATAAATGTCCGGCACGATCGTCTCCGTTGCCGCCGCAAAACTCGCCGCGAAGTCGTTCAGCAAAAACCGCGTGCGGCTGTGCTGGTGCGGCTGGAAGATACAGAACAACCGCGCCGGTTGATACTTCTCGCAGATCGCCCGAAGCGTCGCCCGGATTTCCGTGGGATGATGCCCATAGTCATCGACGATAACCGCACCGTTGAAACGGCCCATCTCGGTCATTCGCCGATCGACACCGGTGAACGCGCCTATGGCGATGGCGGCCTTCGCGGGATCGATCCCCGCCGCCGCGCACGCGGCCACCGCCATCGTCGCGTTGAAAAGATTGTGGATCCCCGCGATCGACATCTTCAAACTCGCTACCCGCTGCCCGCGATGCAGAATTTCCGCGACATGGCAACCGTTTTGAATGCCGCTGACGTTCGCCACCCAGGTGAATTGATCCGGGACTTTTCCGCTTTCGATCACCGCGACTGTTTCGATCCGCGCTGCGATGGGGGTCGTTAAAAAATCGGTGGCATCCAGCGCACGCAGTACATTCGCATCCTGCCCGTTTGCCAGGATCAATCCGTCCGCCGGGACCAGCCGGGCGAAATCGCGGAACGATTCGACGATCTCCTCCAGCCCCGAGTAGCAGTCCAGGTGATCTTCCTCGACGTTTGTGATGATCGCGACGGTCGGGTGAAGCTGATGAAAGCTGCGGTCAAATTCGCAGGCCTCGACGACGAAACTTTTGCCCAACCCGGATCGGCTGCCCCCGCCCAGTTGCGGGACCGTGCCGCCGATCACAAAACTCGGATCGGCCCCGCACTGCATCAGGGCGTAGCTGATCATCGCGGTGGTGGTGGATTTTCCATGCGTGCCGGCGACGGCGATGCCGAAACGCTCCTGCATCACCTGCCCCAGCAGCTCCGCGTATTTGATCGTTCGCACGCCGTACCGCAGCGCGGCTTTATACTCCGCATTCCAATCCGGCACGGCGGCGGTGCGGACCACCAACTCCGTCTGCATCGAAAGCAGTTCCCCCAACTGATCGCGCGAAATAGTCGCGCCGCGCTGGATCAGTTCAAAAGTCTGTGGATTGGGTTTGGGTTCAGAGCCGGTGATGATGGCCCCGGCGTCGAGCAGCACGCGGGCCAGGCCGCTCATGCCGCAACCACCGATGCCGATGAAATGCACCCGCATCCCGGCGAACCGGCTGGTGAGGCGATCAGCATCGACGGCTTCCTTGCCTTGCGGAATTATCAAAGGCATGCGCGACTCCATTCGCGGGGGGTACAATAGGTTCACCTTGGCTTGGCGCATCATACGTCCCGAAGGTTGGAGGTCAATTGCAACAACGATATAGCCCTGGGCGTGTTCGGGCGATCGCATTTTAAGTGTCTGGTCCCCTCCCCCCGGTACGCCGGGGGGAGGGTTAGGGTGAGGGGTCTTGTCTTTTTCTCTACCTGTATCGAAAAATCTCACGCGCTTTCGCGAATAAGAAAAGACCCCTCACCCTAACCCCCCCCCCCATGAGTACATGGGGGGAGGGGACCGGGAAGCCGAGTGCGATGGCTCTGCGGGTTAAGCCCGGGGCTAAATGTTCATCGTCATCGGAGGTTCCCCCGCTGGAAAATCAACTTGGATCGAGCATCACCGCGACCGCCCGCGCCACTGTTTCGGCGGCGGCGGGTTTCCCGATCGCTTTAGCCGCCTGCGACATCGCGTGTCTTTTGCTCGAGTCCAGGATCAACGACTGCATGATCGGCCGAAGTTTCTCGGCGTTCCTTTTGGCATCCCGCTCATCGTCCATCAAAATCGCCGCGCCGGCCTGGTGAAGCACCTCGGCGTTGACCCGCTGGTGCTTGTCTTTGTGGAAGGGGTAAGGCATCAACACCGACGGGATGCCGCAGGCGGTGAGTTCCGCGCAACTGCTGGCCCCCGAACGGCTGACGGTCAAATCGGCCACGGCCCACACCTCCGCCATCGCGGCGGTGAAGTCGATCACGCGGGCCGAGATCGACAGATCCCGATACGCCGCCCGTACCGTCGCGGCGTGATCGCGCCCGGACAGATGCAGTACCTGCCATCCCTGCGGCTTAAAGGTCTTGAACAGTTCCAGTACCGCATCGTTCACGGTCTTGGCCCCCTGCGAGGCTCCGGTGACTACAAGCGTCTGCAACACCGTATCGAGACCGAGTCGATGCATTGCTTCGGCGCGGGAGGGCAGATGTCGAAGGTCGGTGCGGATGGGGCAACCGGTGACGACGATTTTATCGCGGTGGATGGCCGCGATGTGCGGGGTGGTCTGCTCGAATTGGCAAAAAATTTGCCGGACGTAGCGCATGAGATATTGATTGGCTTTGCCGGGGATCACATCGGGGTTGATGAGAGCCGCCGGAATTTTGCCGGCTCCCGCGAGCTTTACCGCCACGCCCGCCGCGTAACCCCCAAGGCCCATGACCAGTTTTGGCGAGCGGTCTTTCAGAATCCGCGCGACCAGTTCTTTGGTTTCGCGCCAACTTTTCCAGAACCGCAGAAGCCCGGTCACGGAGCGATCGGGGGGAACGATCGGCTGCGCGATGTACTCAAATCCCGTGGGCTCGAGAATGACCCGGTCGATCGCTCGGGTCGTGCAGAGAAACACGGGCTTGGCGTTCGGTAAAATATCCCGCAGCGCCTCCGCCACCGCCACGCCGGGATAAAGATGCCCGCCGGTGCCGCCGCCGGCGAAGAGAATGGTGGGGGAAGGGTTCATGGTTCGGAAGAAGTTGCCAGTGATTAGTTGCCAGTTGCCAGTGAAGAGCGAGGATCTTAACAGTATTGCATTTGCATTTACTGGCAACTGGCAACTAACCACTGGCAACTCTCTTATTCACAACGCCCCCGCCAGATCCGTGCCGCTCAAATCCCATCGCATCGCATCCGCTTTGTTCACAGAACCGGCTTCCAATTGATGTTCATGGCGGCTCACACTGTACAACACACCGAGCGCGGCGCAGGTGATGACCAAACCGCTGCCGCCGGCACTGACCAGCGGAAGCGATAAACCTTTTGTCGGCACGCTGACCGTCGCGACGGCAATGTTAATGAGGGCCTGAAAACCGACCAAACAGGCGACGCCGAATGCCAGCAACCGCCCGAAGCTGTCGCGCGGGCGGCGGATCACCTGCCAGGCCACGAACAGGATGCCGAGATACAGCGCGATGGTGAGCAGCGCGCCGCAAATTCCCAGCTCCTCACAGATGACCGCGAAGATGAAATCGGTCGTGTCTTCCGGCAGGTAACCGAGCTTCTGAATGCCGTTGCCCAGCCCCCGGCCAAAAATCCCACCGGTGGAAAAGCTCAGCAGGCTTTGGATCATGTGATACCCCTCCTTCTGCGGAGCGGCATAGGGGTCCATGAACGCGGTGATCCGCCGCCATCGGTAGGCTTTGTGGTGGACAAACCAGAAACCGATCGCGCCGGCGGGAGCCATCACGATGAGGATGTGCCGCAGTTTCACGCGGGCTGCCAGACAGATGACGATCGTGCAAAGGGCGATCAACGCGGCGGTGCCGAAATCCTGAATGACGACCAGCAGCGTGATGATTCCCACCGGCAGAAGCATGGGCAGAAATCCCCGGAAGAATCGGTCGACATCAAAGGGGCGGAACGTCAGCGCATAGCAGAGAAAAAGGATCACGCTCCACTTGCCCAGCTCCGAGGGTTGCAGCGGGATAAACCGCAGCCAACGGCGGGCACCGTTGATCTCCTTGCCCAAGCCGGGCACCAGCACCATTGCACACAGCACGATGGCGATACCGATCAAAATCACAGTCGGGTTTTTCCGGAACGATCGGCAGCCGAGTCGCTCGTAATCCAACCGCCCGACTGAGAGATAGGTCAGGAACGCGACAATTGCCAGTTTCAGCTGCGCCATCCCCGCGCCGGTCCACTGCCAGCGGAGGTTGCCGGTGACCCGCATGGAGGCCGACTGCACCATCACTACGCCTAGCGCGAGCAGGCCGATCACGCAGAGCGTGAGCACATCGCGATATTTCATCCGGTAGATGGAGGCATCCATGCTTGAGGCTTATCGGACGTAAGGGGCGGATGGCTTGATTTTCTCCCACTGCTTCTCCACCCTCTGCAACGAGATCGGCATAGGTGTTTTCAATTCCTGGGCGAAAACTGATATTCGCAATTCCTCGATCATCCAGCGATAGGTCATCAGTTCCGGATCGCGAATGCCGTCATGGCGGTGCTTTTCCAGGCGCGATAGATATTGCTTCCACAACGGCGTTGCGATGGCCATGCCCATTGAATCGCGTGCGAGGCCGGCGTTGGTCAGCTTTTTCAATCGGACGGAGACGCCTTCGATATACCGGGGCATATGCTGCAATTGGGTCCAGGGGATGCGGACGATGAAGCCCTTGTAAGTGAGGTGGGCCAGTTGCTCTCGCATGTCGCGGATGGCGGGGTGGAGCATCGGGGCGAACGGTTCCAGAAGTCGGCGCTGGAGGGGTTGATATTCCGCGAGGATTTGCCCGACGATCTGACACACTTCTTTCGTCGCGACCGTGAGGCGTCGCCATCCCTCTTCGGCCACGCGCACGAACTCGGCCTGCGTGCGAATCGACGAAGTGTCGCCGGTGAAACTGAGCGAGCGGTCGGCGATGGCCTGGAGTAGATCGGTCTTCAAATCCTGATAGTTGCCGAGCGTCGCGTAATTCAGCGACATCGCTTCGATGCCGGGTAAATTGCGCTCGGCGTAGCGGAGTTCGTCGCGCACCTGGGTCATGAAAAGTCTCCGTAAACCGGAGCGCATGGATTCCTTCGCCGCCTCGGCGGAGTCGAGCAATTCCAGCGAGGCGGACGTGCCGCGATCGACGAGCGCGGGGTAACCGAGGAAGGTCATGCCATCCCGCTTCACTTCCACGCTCGCGGGCAGATCGCCAAAATCCCACCGCACCAGATTCGCCCGGCTGAAGGGCGTCTTCGGCATCGCGGCGAAACTTTCCTTCGCCGCCATGCCGAGCCGGCGGCGGATGGCGTTGAGATCACGGCCGGTCGCGAGTGTCTTGCGCTGCTCATCAATCACCCGAAAGTTTAAGTGCAGATGCGAGGGAATCGCCGTTGGATCGAACGCACTGCGCGGCACGTTGGTCCCGATCTGCTTGCCGAGAAATTCGCACAGGGCATCGACGATCGGTACAAAGCCGGCCTTGATTGCGGCAACGGCCAAGTCCGCAGTATCGGTCACGGGGACAAATTGAACGCGCAGTGGTTTAGGCAGCGTGCGGATCAGTCCGACGACTTTTTCCCGCAGCAATCCCGGCACGAGCCAATCGAAACGGTTGGCCGGTAACTGGTTCAGCATCGCCAGCGGTACGACGAGCGTGAGGCCATCCATCGGGCCGCCGGGTTCAAGATCATATTCCAGCTTGAGAGGCACCTGATTGACGAGCAGAAAATCGGGGAATGCCTCGGCGGTGATCTCGTCAGCGGCGTGCCGCATCAGATCGCGACGGCTCATGAACAGGACTTTCGGATTCAACCGTTCCGTTTCCTTACGCCATTTTTCAAAGAGCGGGACGTTATAAATCCCGGCGGGCACGCGCCGATCGTAGTAGTCGTACAGCGCCGCCTGATCGACCATCACATCCCGACGGCGGGCTTTGTTTTCGAGCGCCTGTACTTCTTCAATCAGCCGTCGATTGTGCCGGAAGAAGAGGGCTTCCGTTCGCCAGTCCTGCTCGACGAGCGCGCAGCGGATAAAAATTTCGCGAGATTCCTTCGGGTTGATCGGCCCGTAATGTACCGTGCGTTGCGGCACGAGAATCAGGCCATACAGCGTGACCTTTTCGGTGGCGACCACGTAGCCGCGCTCCGGTTGCCAGCGCGGATCGGTGTGGGTTTTTTTGACGAGGTGTGCGGCGATCTGCTCGATCCACTCCGGTTGCACCTTGGCGACCGTGCGGGCATAGAGCCGGGTGGTTTCGACGAGTTCGGCGGCGACGATCCATTTGGGACGACTTTTGAAGAGGCCTGAACCGGGGTGGACCGAGAATTTGCTCCCTCGCGCGCCGGTGTATTCGTGCGCCTCACTTTTGAAGCCAATGTTGCCGAGCATACCGGCCAGTACGGCCCGGTGAATGGCGTCGAACTGCGGCGCGGGGAGAATGTCGGTTGGCTTGTCGATCGGGTTTACCATCGGAACGGGATTCAATCCGGTTCCAATCTAAACAGCAAGCGAACTGGGCAAAGGGGTTGACCACGGCGGCAGGGGACTGCCGCCCTCCAAGCCACAAATCATCAAACTAAACTGGATTTGCGGGAACGTAGAAACTTGAACAGACCAAGACCCGCGAGAAGTGCCGACGCACCGTAGAGGGGGGTAGGCGTTGGGGCGGGCGGAGCACCGATCGGCTGAATTCCGATATTCAGCTTGAGAAACCCTGTGGCCGTTGCTCCACCGTCATTGGGGGATGCACTGGCTTGCGTGAAATACTGGTGGTAAAGCTCGTAAGTATCGTTGGCGTACAAGGTGCCTGAGAGACTCCCGTAAAAGATGTTGGTGGAGTCACCGGCGCTGTCACCGAGTTGAAATGTGGCATTCGCCGTATGCATGCTCTCGTCAAAACTCTGGAAGAAGTACCAACTGTTCTTGGTGATGTCGACGAGATACGTGTTGTAGAACACATGACCGGGAATGCTCACATCGTTGTCGTGTACGGAATAATTTCCGGAGAGGGAGTAGGCAGTATCGACGGTGACTTTGAAAAACACCTGACCGATCGTCTCGGCCAGGGAATAGCTCGGGCCCCCGCGGGCTTCGTCAAAAGTAGTGAGAAACTGATTATCGGTGAATGTGTAAACATCCGTGCTGTGATAGTCCACGCCTGCCGTGGTCTGTGAATCCGAGTAGGGAAGGGCGGTGGGATTTCGGACCGAAGAGGTGGGTGGCGTGGGTGGATTGGTGCCGATTCCCCCGTAGACGGTGAGGGTGGTGCCGCTGGTCAGAACGGTATTGGCCGACGCGATCCGTGCAAACGCGCAGAGGCAAACTGCACCCATGACGGCTGCACGCAATGAAAGATGGCCCATGCACGCTCTCCTCGCCGATCAATTTGTTACTTCCAAGTGGAACGTTTTCGCGCAATTTACAATGTTCGACAACAGGTCCGCTCAGAAGCCCTCCGACCCAAAAATCCTACCATTCATCGTTTCGCAAATCAAACAAAATGCCTGTCAAAAAAATAAAATTTGCTCATAAGTCGCAATGTCACAGTAAAGATGGGTGGTTTGACCGCTTCTGTACGTAACCTGCTAAACATCGTATGAAGTTCGGGGCTTTGCCAAGAATGTTCCGCTTTTTGATGCACTCGAATGAGGCTCATTTCCGTCACGGATTGCGGCAACGCCCCGATTTTCCGGCTGTAAATTCAGACAGGAAACTCCGCATGATTCAACTCGTTAAAATCAACTGGGTCGGTTCGATGCTCGTTGCCGTTTTCATCGCATCGGGTTCGAGGGCGACGCCGCCCCAACCGGGCGATGTGCAATTCAACCGCGATATTCGGCCGATCCTCACGGAGAATTGCTTTCAGTGTCATGGTCCCGATCCGTCCAGTCGCAAGGCCGATCTGCGGTTGGATCGCGAAACCGGGGTTTTCGGTAAAACTGAGAATGGGGTCGCGGTCGTCCCCGGCAAGCCGATGGACAGCGAGGTGTACGCGCGCATGGTTACGGAGGATGAAGACGACTTGATGCCGCCGGAAAAGACCAAAAAGAAGCTGACGGCGGAGCAAAAAGAGTTGATGAAACTCTGGATTCGGCAGGGGGCGAAATGGCAGAAGCACTGGGCCTTTATCGCGCCCGAACGATCCGAGGAACCGGCGGTAAAAAGGGCCGACTGGTCGCGCAGCCCGATCGACCGATTTGTGCTGGCGAAGCTTGAAGCCAACGGCTTATCCCCCGCCCCGGAAGCTGACCGCCGCACCTTGGCCCGTCGTTTGTCGCTCGATCTCACCGGCTTGCCGCCCGATCCAGCCGAGGTGGAGGCGTTTGTGGTGGACAAGGCGGCCGATGCCTATGACAAGCTCGTGGACCGGTGGATGGCCAGGCCGCAGTACGGCGAGCATCGCGCCCGCTACTGGCTCGATGCCGCTCGCTACGCCGACACGCATGGCCTGCATTTTGACAACTACCGCGAGATTTGGCCTTACCGTCAATGGGTCATCAACGCCTTCAATCGCAATCAACCCTTCGACAAATTCACGGTCGAGCAGTTGGCGGGCGACCTGCTGCCGAACCGCACGCTCGATCAGCAAATTGCCACCGGGTTTCATCGCTGCAACATCACCAGCAATGAAGGGGGTTCGATCACCGCCGAATTGGAAGCGAACTATGCCAAGGACCGCGTTGAGACGACCACGGCGGTTTGGTTGGGGTTGACTTCGCAGTGCGCGACTTGCCATGACCACAAGTTCGATCCAATTACGACGAAAGAAGTCTATTCGTTCTCGGCTTACTTCCGGAATACGGTGCAGCCGGCGTTCGATGGAAACATTTCCGACACGCCGCCTGTGGTGGTGATTCCACCCACGGATCAAAAGTCGCGATGGGAGCAACTCTCCCGACGGACGGAAGAGTTGCAGGCAGCGGTCAAATCCCGCCGTGCGAAAAGCGATGTCGAGTTTGCGGAATGGCTGAAGCAGGGCAATGCCAAACAGCTCGGCAGTCCACTGGATTCCAGCGACGAAATTCTGAGGGTGGCAGTCGACGCCGGGCCGACCACCAAGCCTCTCGCGCCGACAGCCAGTGCTGGAAACGTGGCGACGCAAGTCGCTTCACTCGAGCCGCACATCCCCTCCGTGCAACCCGGGCCGACCACCCTGCCCGCGGGCATCGAATGGGGTCCGGGGCCGACCAAACAGACGCAGGCCCTGCACTTCAAAGCCAAAGCTCAACTATCGATCCCCGCACTGGAAGGGTTTGACGGCGACAGAGGGTTCTCGTTAGGCGCCTTGGTTACACGGCCAAAGACCGGCGGATTGTTGGCTTCAAAATTGAATGCCGGCAAAGACGCCAATCATGGGTGGAAAATTTCCTTCGATGCCAAAGGTGATCTGACGGTCGAATTGATCGGTGATTCGCAGGCCGATCATGTCGTCCTTAAACCGGCGGGGGCGCGTGTCGGGTTGGACAAGTGGACCCATGTCTGTCTGACTTATAATGGTCACAAGGAAAGTTCCAGTCTGACGATTTACATCAACGGGAAACCCTTCATCGCCGGGCCGGGCGATAAGGGACGGTTCAAAGGTTCGCTGCAAAACCCTTCGCCGGTTCTGCTGGGATCGAATGGCGTGGCGATGCGGGATGTGCGGGCCTTTAGCCGGGTGCTGACGGCTGAAGAAGTGACGGTGCTCACCCAATGGGATGGCATCCGCACCCAACTGGCGAAAAACGCGGTGGACCTGAAAGGCCCGGTACGCAACGACCTGGCACTGTTGTACGCGGTGCGTTTCGACCAATCCTACAAGGCCCTCGCCGGGGAACTGTTGACGACCGACAGCGCCCGACGGGAGATTCGCCGGGTGAGCGCGGTGACGCACGTAATGCAGGAAAAGACCGACACGATGCCGACCGCCCACGTGTTGTATCGCGGGAACTACGATCAGCCGCGCGAAGAGGTGAAGCCTGCGGTGTTCGCAGCGCTGCATCCGATCGCGAAGGACGCCCCCGCCAATCGGTTGGGCTTGGCCAACTGGATCATCGATCCGAAAAATCCCCTGATGGCTCGGGTCACCGTCAATCGGTTCTGGCAAGAAATTTACGGCACGGGCCTTGTCAAAACGACCGAGGATTTCGGCATCATGGGCGAACCGCCGATCAACGCCGCGTTGCTCGATTGGTTGGCGGTGGAATTTCGCGAATCGGGTTGGGATATAAAGCACATGATCCGCCTGATGGTCACCAGCGCCACGTATCGACAGGCCACCACCGTCACTCCGGAGAAGCTCGAAAAAGATCCGGCGAATCGACTGCTCTCTCATGCGGCCCGCTTCCGGATGGATGCCGAAATGATTCGCGACACGGCCTTGGCCGAGAGCGGATTGCTGGTGCAGAAGATCGGTGGCCCGAGCGTCAAGCCCTATCAGCCGGACGGCGTTTGGGAAGTGGTGGGAATGCCCGAAAGCGACACCCGCCATTACAAGCGGGATACCGGCGAGGGATTGTATCGTCGCAGTCTGTACACGTTCTGGAAGCGCGGCGGTCCCCCGGCTTCGATGGATGTGTTCAACGCCCCCTCGCGCGAGTTTTGCACCGTTCGTCGCGAGAGAACCGACACGCCTTTGCAGGCGTTGGTGACGCTGAATGACACGCAGTTCATGGAAGCCGCGCGGGTGCTTGCGCAATCCTCGCTCAGGCAAGCCGGGGAATTTGAGGCGCGATTGAATTTCATGACGATGCGGGTGCTGTCTCGACCCATGCGGGCCGAGGAAATCACCGTCTGCCGTGCGGCGTATGATGATCTGCTGAAGCACTATCAATCCCACGCCGACGATGCGAGGCAACTGCTGGGGGTTGGAGAATCGAAGCGGGATGAATCGATCGATCCCGCCGAACACGCCGCCTGGACGATGCTGGCGAATCAGGTGATGAATCTGGATGAGGCTTTGAATAAATAGACCGATGCGAAGCTGGTCGTGGCACGGGCTTCCAGCCCATATTCGCGATGTGTTAATTAAGGAAATTTTTTGTTGAAGTTATTTTTCGCACCAGTCCGCTGACACGGGCTGGAAGCCCGTGCCACGGGGGATTTAAAAAGGTTTTCCCATGACTCCGATGCAGGATTACATCCGCTCCGAAACCCGCCGTCAGTTTCTTCGGCGGGGGGGCAACGTCATGGGTGCCGCTGCACTGGCCTCCCTCATGGGCCCCACCGCCGGGGCCTCGGAAATCGCTCACCCGCTCATCCCGCACTTCGCCCCAAAAGCCAGGCAGGTGATTTATCTGCATATGGTCGGCGGGCCTTCGCAATTGGATCTATACGACCACAAGCCTCAACTGCACGAGTGGTATGACAAAGACCTCCCCGAATCGATCCGCAACGGCCAGCGTCTGACCACCATGACCAGCGGGCAGGCACGATTTCCCGTCGCCCCTTCCATGTACCAATTCGCCCGCCATGGCAAGAGCGGCATGTGGGTCAGCGAGTTGCTTCCCTACACCGCCTCGATGGTCGATGACATGTGCTTTGTCCGCAGCATGCACACGGATGCGATCAACCACGAGCCGGCGATTACACTCATGCAATCCGGCAATCAGTTGGCCGGCCGGCCTTGCCTTGGGGCGTGGGCTTCTTACGGCCTGGGGTCGATGAACAAAAGCCTGCCCACTTTTGTGGTGTTGGTAGCAATCCCCACCAATCGCGAGCAGGAGCAGGCGATCTCCGCCCGACTGTGGAGTTCCGGTTATCTGCCCGGTGAGCATGCGGGAGTCTCCTTCCGCACCAACGGCGATCCAATCTTGTACATCAACAACCCACCCGGCGTGCCGTCCAACGTCCGCCGTCGCGGGCTCGACGCCCTGCGCGAACTCAACGAGCAGAATTACAAAATCGTCGGCGATCCGGAGACCCACACCCGCATCGAGCAGTATGAACTCGCCTTCCGCATGCAGGCCAGCGTGCCCGATCTGACTGAAGTGACCAACGAGCCGGAGTCCACTTACCAGCTCTATGGCGAAGAGGCCCGCAAGCCCAGCAGTTTCGCGCATTCCGTGTTGCTCGCCCGCCGCATGGTCGAGCGCGGCGTACGGTTCGTGCAGATCTACATCAACAACTGGGACACCCATTCCAACGTCGGTGGCCGATTGCCTTCACAATGCAAAGATGTCGATCAACCCTGTCATGGTTTGATCCAGGATCTGAAAATGCGCGGGATGCTGGATGAGACGCTGGTGATATGGGGCGGTGAATTTGGCCGCACCATCTATTCGCAGGGCGGCCTGACCAAAACCAATTATGGCCGCGACCACCACCCGCGCTGTTTCACCATGTGGATGGCCGGCGGCGGGATCAAAGGCGGCACCATCTACGGCGAGACCGACGATTTCTCCTACAACATCGTCAAAGACCCGGTCCACGTCCACGACTTCCATGCCACGGTCCTTCACATGCTCGGCATGAACCACGAAAAATTCACGTTCCGATTTCAAGGGTTGGATATGCGATTGACGGGCGTGGAACCGGCAAGAGTGGTCAAGGAAATCCTCGCATGAGTCCGCATCGATTCGAGAACAAGCATTCGTTTAGCGGCGCTGCCGGAGGCACGCGTTTTTTTCTTGCTCCAGAAAAACACATGTGCCTTCCGCACAGCTCCACAATAAAATTTACGATCGTCCCCTCGCAGCGTACAATCCGATGTCGTTTTCGCATGGGTCGAATTTCCGGAGCGCTGCGTGGCCCGTCTGGCATTGCTGGCAATTCTGATGGTGTGGATGTCCTGGTCGAAAGGCCTGGGCTCCGGGAACCCCACGGATATCGCTCCCACCACGGCATTGGCGATATTTTACGGGGGTTACGCACTACTTATTTTTGGTCTTCGCTTATGCGGTGCGATGGCCACCCGCCGGGCGCTGGAGGGGTCGCCGCACGCGATTCATCGCTTTCATCAGGCGATGAACATCGCCCGCCTGATCGTGCCGGCATGGCTGGGGGTCGGCATCTACTGCCTGAACTGGGGGCTGATCGTGCAGTCCGTGGTGCCGGGACTGTACCGCTGGCCGAGCGTGGCGATGCACCTGGAATGCCCGCAAGTGCTGCTGGGCACATTGCCCGCGATGTTGGCGTGGGTGGGACTGTGGTGGGCGCAGTTCCCCGCCGAGCGATTGCTGCGTGAACAGAGCATGCTGGTCAATCTCAATGACGATCTGCCGGTTCACGCACCTCCCACTTTCTGGGACACAATCAGCGCGAACTTTCGCCTGCAAATTCTCTTCACGCTGTTGCCGGTGTTTTTCATCCTGCTTCTGCGCGATTCGACGGTGATCGCCCTGGCACTGGCGAGTGTGCGCGATGCGAGGGGGATTGAAAATTGGGTGATGGGACCGGCCACCCTCGCGGTATTCCTGTTCGCACCCGAATTGCTCCGCCGAGCCTTGCGAACCGAAAGGTTGGCGGATTCACCCTTACGCCGTCGCCTGGAAGCGATGTGCCGCGAGGCCAAACTCGGATATCGCGACATTCTCCTCTGGCAAACCGATCATTCGATGGGCAACGCCGCCGTCATGGGTTTGTTCCCGCAGGTTCGGTATGTGCTGCTGTCGGACCTGTTGCTGGAGACGATGACCGATCAGCAGATCGAGGCGGTCTTCGCGCATGAACTGGGCCATATCGTCCACAAGCACCTCTGGTGGTTCGGTCTGTTCGCCGTCATCGCGATGCTCTTCATGATCGGCCCCGGCGATCAACTGATGCTGCACGTGCGGCACTGGTATGTCGACGTGCATCATCATTCCCGCGATGCCTGGGACCAGATCGAAGGCTTGGTGGGATCCATGCTCTTCTTCGGATCGTTCGTCCTCGCGCTGGGTTTTTTAAGCCCCCGATTCGAGCGGCAAGCCGACGTCTACGCCGCCCGAACCATGCAGCGATCCACCGCCAAAACCGCGCAGCTCGAAGCATCAAACAACGCCCACAAGCCAAAGGCGGAAGCCGTAGGCGACGCCCCGGGTTCCCCGGATGAACCCACCCACGTCGGCGAACACGGCGCCGGCATCTTCGCCGCCGCCCTCTACCGCGTCGCCATCATCAACAACATGCCCGTCTCCGCCCGCAACTGGTCGCACGGCAGCATTTCCCAGCGAATGCGCGCCCTCCACGAAATGAGCGGCGACCCCGCCCGCACCGGCCATTTCGACCGCACCATGACCCGCCTGTACGCCGGTCTGCTCATCTGCCTGTGCGTCTTCGGAGCCTGGGCGCTCATGCAGTCTTCGCGAGAAAACCCCTCACTCATTCCCCCGAAGGCGGGACTGCGAATCAACGTGCCGTCGCCCTCCGTGGTGCCGGGGCGGTGATCTTCCCATGGTATGCAGAGTCGAAAGCCGTTATAAGATCGAGGAAGTACATCGGGTCTTTTGAAAAACGGGTGGCACGGGCGTCTCGCCCATGCTCTTTGGCCGAAAAAAATGCATGGGCGAGACGCCCATGCCACCTTGTTCAAAGCACTCATTGGCTATTTGAATTGACCCCTGCTGGAGAATTCTCGGTGAAACAATTGGTGAAGAAGCTTGGAAACAGAGTCACCGTCGCCATGCTGCTGACGGCATGTTCCGCCGCGTTGGTAGGAGGATGCGCCGAGAGTGCCGCGCCCTCTCATGCCGCGCAACCCACAACGGATGCGATGGCCTCTTCCCGGATCAATCGAACCGTCGCCACCACGCAGTCGATGGAAGCCCCCCGCGCCGATGAGCCGGTGGCGATGGTCAATGGCAAGCCGATCTCGCGCGAGCAACTGGTCAAGCCGCTCGTCGAAGCCTACGGGTTGAATCTGCTGCTCCAGATCATCCAACTCGAACTATCCCGGCAGGATGCGATCAAGGCGGGTGTGACGGTCACGCCGGCGGATCTGATCGAGGAGCGGTCGGTCATGCTCAAGGGTTTTTTCCCGGATGCGGCGATCGGGGATTACGATCAACTGCTGGTGCAACTGCTGAAGCAGCAGGGGATCAGTCAGCCGCAATGGGAAATTCTGCTCGAGACCAATGCCGGTCTGAGAAAAATGGCGGTGCCGTTGTGCGCCGGTAAGATCACCGATGAAAACATTCGGCAGGCGTTCGATCTGCAATACGGCGGGATGGCGCGGATCCGGGATATTCAGGTTTCCAACCTCGCGGAGGCGCAGGAAGTGAAACGCCGGTTGGCGGCGGGGGAGAAGTTCGAGGACGTCGCCCGCCTTTTAAGCAAAGACCCTCGCATCGCCGCGCTCGGAGGGGAATGGCCGCCTTTTTCCGCAAAATCCACCACCGTCAGCGACGTGATCAAGCAGCAGGCTTTTGGTTTGAAGGTCGGAGAAGTTTCAGACACGCTGAATACCGAAGGCGTGTTCCATGTGATCAAGGTCGAGGAGCGGCTTGCGCCGAAGCTGGCGAAGTTCGACGAACCGACGCAAAATTCGCTGCGAGCGGCGCTGATGGATGGGATGATCCAGAACACGATGAAGGTGCTTCGCAACCAGTTGGCGGCGGAGGCGATGCAGCCATCCATCATGCAGATCAAAGACCCGGCATTGAAAAAGCAGTTCGATCAGAAAGTGGAAGAACATAAACAGGTGACGCAGGATGAGGAGAACGCCCGCCGTCAGCAGACGGTCAAGCGGCTGTTCCCCGGCACCGCGCCTCTGCCGCCCGCCACGCTTCCCACTCTTACGGAATCCGGTGACCGGCCGCCCGCTACCCAGTCCGGAGCGGCGACTTTGCCTGCTGTTCCGGACCCGTCGCCTAAGAAGAACTGATCGAATCGTAAATTCCTCTGTGAGTTTTGAAAAATATTCGTAGCATGGGCTACCAGCCCATGTTTTTAATTTAAAGACATGGGCTGGTAGCCCATGCTACGAACCCGTTAAAAAAGCATTCCCATGAGCGATACAAAAAATTCCAAGTTTCAAGTCGAAGTCGGCTCGCGCATTTCGCGGTTGCCTCCCTATCTGTTTGGCCGCATCAACAAAGTGAAGTATGACCTTCGCGTGAAAGGGATCGACGTGATCGATCTGGGCATGGGCAATCCCACCGACCCCACGCCCAAACCCGTCGTCGACAAGCTGGCCGAGGCCGCCCTCGATCCGCGCAATCACCGCTACTCCGTCAGCAACGGCATCGTCGGTTTGCGGAAGGAAGTCGCCAAGAAATACAAGAAGAAATATGGCGTCGATCTGGACCCGGAGACGGAGATCATCGCCACGATCGGCTCGAAGGAAGGCTTCAGCCACCTGTGCCTGGCGATGCTCGGGCCGGGCGATACCATCGTCGTCGGTGACCCGGCATTCCCCATCCACATCTACGCCCCCGCGATGGCCGGCGCGAATGTCATTCGCGTGCCGCTCGGCAACGATCAGGCGTTTCTCGACCGCATCGAAAAAGTATTTTCCGAGCTGTACCCCAAGCCCAAGCTGCTGATCCTGAACTATCCGCACAACCCGACGGCCATGACCATCGAGCCGGAATTCTGGGACCGCGCCATCGAAATGTGCCGCAGGCACGGCGTGATGATCATCAGTGATTTCGCCTACGGTGAAATCTGTTTCGACGGCTACAAAGCCCCGAGCTTCATGTCCGCCGCCGGGGCCAAGGAGATTGGCGTCGAGTTCACGACGATGTCCAAGAGCTACAACATGGCCGGTTGGCGCTGCGGTTTCTGCGTCGGCAATGCTGAGATGATCAAGGCGCTGGCCACCATCA
The DNA here is from genome assembly GCA_025351525.1 of Humisphaera sp. Classification (GTDB taxonomy): domain Bacteria; phylum Planctomycetota; class Phycisphaerae; order Tepidisphaerales; family Tepidisphaeraceae; genus JANXVV01. Next base: position 22,132 of record JANXVV010000600.1, read on the forward strand.
AAGGCTACTACGACTACGGCATGTTCGCCCCGATTCAGATCGCCAGCATCATCGCCATGCGCGAACTCGGCGATACGCCCGGCGAGCAGGCGAAGATCTACGAAGCCCGCCGCGATGTGGTGTGTGCCGGCCTGGATAAACTCGGCTGGACCTACGAGCGCCCCCGCGCCAGCATGTTCGTCTGGGCCAAAATCAACCCCGCCCACTTCCAGAAAGACGAAGGCACGATCGACTTTTGTCTGCGGATGATGGTGGAGGGCAAGGTCGCTTTGGCCCCCGGTCGCGCGTTCGGTGAGAACGGCGAGCAGTACGTCCGCATCGCCGTGGTCGAAAATGAACATCGGCTAAAACAGGCGATGCGAAATCTGGATCGGGCGCTGAATCCGCGAGCGGTGAAGGCGAAGAGAGTGAAGGCAAGTGTGTGAAATCGCGAGCGGCCTTTTTGAATGACAGGTGGCATGAGCGTCCCGCCCGTGCTTCTTAACCCGGAAAATTCAGATAAACCACGACGTCACGAAAACACGAAGGAGTACAAAGAGTCATGCATCGGTCATTCGCGCGACATGCGTTTTGATCATCTCTGTAAAATCCACCCCGTGTATTGCCGCATGAAATTCCACTTCGTGTTTTTGTGCGTTCGTGGGTAGAGTCGAGACGTGGCGCGGTGACACGAGGTGCTCCGTTTCCACGTCCCGCTCATCGAACCGGACAGGCGGTTTTCCCGCATCCGGCTCTCGGAGAAGATGTCATGTTCCAGCCCACGGGAATCGCGCCGTCCGCAGACTGAGGTGATTGAGCCCCAGTCGCTGATGCAGGTACTCATCGGGGAACTGGGTCGTCGCCCGTCCCGGCATCTTGTGCTTCTTGCGCAGCCATTGACGCAGCCTGTTGCGCGCGTGCTGTTCCACCGCGTGATAGGCGCGGCTGACAGGACCCAGGCAGAAGTAATTGGCCCAGCCGGTCATCATCCGATTGAGTTGCATCACCACTTCGCCTGTGTCCTTTCCAGTTCCTCGCCGGTCGGTGATTTCACTGATGGCGCCGCAGATGCGGGCCACCCGCTTCTTCGCCGGTTTCGTGCCGATGTAACTTCGGCCCGTCTTTGGCGAATGGCACCGTCCAAACGTGTATCCCAGAAAATCGAACGTCTCTTGCGGCAGTTGGCAAACATGCGTCTTGGCCGCGTTCACCGTCAGTTTCAGCTTTGGCATCATGTCCGTCATCGCCGCCAGCGCCTTGTCGGCACTGTTGCGACAGCAGATCACAAAGTCGTCGGCATAGTTGACGATGTGTGCGTCCAGACGCCGCTCGTGTCCCAGCGCCTTCCATCCCAGCACGAAGCGGCGCATGTACAGGTTGCTGAGCGCCGGGCTGATGGGCGCACCTTGCGGCGTGCCTTTGCCCTGGTCCTTGTTGGCGGTCGTTCGCTGCTTCCCTCCCCGGTCGTCGGTCTCTTCCACCGGCGCTATAAGCCACATCTTGATCAGATGCAGCATCGCACCGTCGGAGACCCGCCGGGCCACGCAGCGCATCAGCTCTGCATGGGGAATGCTGTCGAAGTAACCGCTCAGGTCCGCGTCCACCACCTGCCCATGCCCCGTGCACAGCAGCTTGTGGACATGCCTCACGGCATCCAGTGCGCTGCGGTTGGGACGATAAGCGTATTGCTCGGGCTGCAGATCGGCCTCGAAGATAGCCCCGAGGACCAGCCCTGCCGCCGTTTGCACGACACGATCCTTGACCGTTGGAATACCCAGCGGCCTCGTCTTGCCGTCCGGCTTGGGGATATGCACCCGCCGCACGGCTGCCGGTTGATGCGTCCGGTCTTTCAGCTCTTGCGTCAGTTCACCCAGCCATCGTTCCAGTCCGTACGTCTCGATGTCCTCAAAGCCCTGCTCGTCCACGCCCGCCGCTCCCTTGTTGGATTTGCAGCAGTCGTAGGCAAACAACAAAACGTCTTTGCGATACACCTTGTCGTACAAGGCATAGAACCGATAGTCGGGCGATCCCTTCGCTTTGGCATGCAGCGCCGCCTGCAACTTCTGAACGCTTGGGGGAGGTGTTAGACTCATCGCCAATCTCCTGTTCTTCGTCGCTTCCTGCGCTGACCTTCAACTGAGGCTCCTTCCCTCCACCGGCATTACCCGGCTTCAACGGTACTACGAGCCTCTCCGCCACCCCAGCCGGCCTGGACCATCCCTCGCGGGTATCACAGTTGGAGGTCCCACGCCTCCACCGATTGGGGCTTCCCGTGTTGCGGCGTTCTCCTGTGCAGACATGCCGTCGCCACTACCCCGGTGGGACCGCTGGTGTACTGTCGTTCTGCCGGCTTTGAGGCGGCTTAATCACCAACGATGTCAGCCTTCAGCGTAATTCAGGCGCTTCGGCTCCCACGTTACCCGTTTCGAGGCCTGCTCGGCGTTCACTCACGTCACGGCCTGACCGCTCGCCAAATCACCAAATGTGATCCTTTCATCGAAGACTCCGACGGCTTCGTTGCCTTGGCCGCCGCTTCGATTGCTACCGGCTGGAACGACCAGTTGCCGGGCGGGTATCATTCCCGCTGAAGAACGACGCCTTTTCACGGCGTACTGAATAATCCGGGTTATCCCATTGAATGCCCCAATGGAATCGGTATTCTAGAGACTTGCATGATCGTCGCCCTGCTCATCCTCGCCGCTTTGCTGGCTTACGCGAATGGCTCCAACGACAACTGTAAAGGCGTGGCTACACTCGTCGGGTTTGGTGCCGCCACCCCGAACCAGGCGTTGATTTACGCGGCCTTCAGCACGGCCATCGGATCGGGCGTCGCGTTCTGGTACTCCAGTGGAATTCTCAAAAACTTCAGCACCGGTCTGTTCGCGGTCGGCACGCCCCTGTCCCATTCCTTCTTCGCAGCGGTGTTGATCGGTGCGTTCCTATGGGTGATCTTCGCCACCTTGACGGGCCTGCCGGTTTCCACCACCCATGCGATCCTGGGATCGCTGATCGGGGCGGGGCTGGTCGCCTTTGGCCGATCGGCCGTCCAGTGGCACACACTCGGCAAGACATTTCTCATGCCGTTGGCGGCCGGCCCGGTCCTTTCGTTGCTCCTCGTGTACACATTGGCATGGCCCGTGGTGTGGCTTGTGCGGCGTTATGCCAATCGATGTGTCTGCGTCATCGAAGCCGTCGGTGCCGGGTCTGTCGCACCGACATCGCTCGCAGTTGCGTCGACGGCAACTCTCTCCGCGTTCCCTACGTTGATGACCGGCACGGAAACCGAGTGTGCGGCCCAGCCATCGTTCGCCTCAGTTTCCACGTCCTCGGCCGCAAACACCGTTCACTGGTTCAGCGGTGGGATGGTCGGCTTTGCACGCGGCTGGAACGATGCGCCGAAGATTGCCGCCCTCTGTCTAATCGCGCTTCCAAAAAACACCGGTGCGGCGTTCGCCATCGTGGCGATTGCAATGGCCATCGGTGGACTGGTCTCCGGTCGCCGGGTGCTGGAAACGCTGGCGAAAAAACTGACTCCGATGCCGTTACCCGAATCGTTGACCGCAAGTCTCACCACAGCCTGCCTGGTTTCCCTCGCCTCATGGAAGGGGCTGCCGGTTTCCACGACACACGTCTCGACCGGGGCGATCATCGGTGCGGGATTGAAAAATAATCCCGCCGGCGTGAAGTGGAAAAAGGTCGGCGAGATCGCCCTCTCGTGGGTCGTCACGCTGCCCGCCGCCGCATTGCTGGCGGGCTTGGCGAAATGGCTTTTGCACTGATCGTGTCGCTCGCCGTCATCTCGGAGGGGAAAACCAGCGCGACACCGTTACGTCACGGCTTTGAACGTGCATCCACATTGCCGGATGGATTCGCTATTGCACGCAGGTGTCAGTTGACTTGTCATTGGCGACGGGGCAGCTCAGGCTTTTGCTGTACAGCCCGGACCGATCGAAACAGCACGGACGCCGTTTGCCTTTGCTAAGCATATCGCAGGCCTTATCGATCCGCAGTGTCCGAGTCTTCACCCGCTTGCCGGAGGTGATCCAATGGATCCAGTCGCGTCGCGCGAGGGGCGTGATGTTTGCCCAAATTTTTCTTGCCTGCGGGGCGGCAGCGAGTGCCTTGCGCAAGTCTGATGGCACGCTCGGTTCGGGCTCCTCCGCCACCGGCGTGATTTCCAATCGGACGGAATCGCCGATCGCCACGCCTGCACCCTCGATCAGCTTCGCGTTAAGAAAGCCGTTCTCGGTGATTCGATCGCGGTCCATTTCAAAGAAGATGTACATGTGCGGCGGGCCGGCGAAAGCGCGGCCGCAGGGGAGCTAAAGAAACACGGCGACGACAAGTTGCCGGGGATGGCATCGGAAATAGTTCATTGGCGGAATGCCAACACCAACCTGCTCACACGGCAGTAGATCACTCAGCGGTCACCGTGCTGGCAAGTGGACGACAGCCGAGGGTGAAAGGCCTGCGGCGTTCACGGCCGTTACCTGATAGTCATACCCTTTGGTCGGGTCCAAGCCTTTCACGGGAGCGCTCTTCTCGGTAACGCCCTTGTCAACGTAGGTCGTCTCCACCAAGGCCGTGAGGTAATGGGCCGGCCATGTGAATGTGGGCGCGGGGTCTGACGAGCGGTAGATGACGTACCCGGTCGCGCCCGGCACCGGCGACCAAGTCAGTGTGATCACCTGCCCGTCGCGGGTCTTGCTCCATTTCCCGGCGAGCGAAGCCGGCGCGGCGGATGGCGGGTCCGGCAAGGGTCGGGCTATGACCGACGCTGACAGGGCGCTCACACCAGCGGGGTTCACCGCTTCGATCGCGTAGCTGTAGTTGCGCCCGTCCGTGGGTGAAGTGTCGGTGAAGGTGACTGCCTCAATGGCGTCGTCGAGCAGGACGCGACCGACGGGATAATTTCCACCGACGCCATCGGAGTGCAGCGTCGTTCGCCAGACGCGGTAGAAACTTCTCCCCGGCGCCGCGGTCCAGGCGAGAGCCACCTGATGATGGCCCGATCCAGTGACTTTGAGATCCGCCGGTGCGGGGGGCGCAACGCCGGATTGCTCCGCCGACACCTTCACAGCGGCGCTGGCTGGCGACATCTCACTCGAACCGCCAGGATTTACCGACTGCACCTCGTAGAAATACTCGCTGCCGTTCGCGGCAGTCGCGTCGACGTACTGTGCGACGCTCGGACCGCTCCCACACACGGCGGCGACAA
>JANXVV010000635.1 GCA_025351525.1 Humisphaera sp.
CCATAGAAGCCCAGGTCGGCGACATGATGCTGGCCGCAACTGTTGAAGCAACCGCTGACCTTGATCCGCAGGCCGCGAATCGACTCGTCGAGCTCCATGCTTTTGGCGGCCAATCGTTCGCGCAATTCACCGGCCAAACCGCGCGAACTGGCGATGCCGAGTTTGCAGGTGTCGGTGCCGGGGCAGGCGGTGATATCCACAATCGTACCCGCGCCGGGTTCACCGAGGCCGAGCGATTTTAAGTGCGTGTAGAGCGATGGAAGATCGGCTTCGCTGACCCAGCGCAGGACGAAATTTTGCTCGACGGTAAGCCGGGCATTGCCGCCGGCAAAACGGTCGGACAACTTGGATAGGGCGCGCATCTGGTCGCTCGTCAGATCGCCGAGCGGGCAGGTGACGGTGACCACCGCGTACCCTTTTTGCCGTTGCGGATAGACGTTGGTTTTGGCCCATTCGTCATAACCTTCCGGTCGTGCGGCTCCGTGCAAATGCGTCGGTGGCATCACCGGTTCTTCGCGGTAATCTTGCATCTGATCGAAATAAGTCCGCCATGAGGGATCTTCGGGCATCGTGCGAATTTCTTCCTCGACTACTTTGCGGAATTCCTCTATTCCCAGTTTCGCCACGACAAATTTGAGCCGGGCTTTGTTGCGATTTTTTTTCTCACCAAGCCGTGCGAAGACCCGGCCAAGCGCGCGGGCAATGGGCAGCAATTCTTCGTCTCTGCAGAATTCCATCAGCAATTTCGCCTGATGGGGGACCGCGCCGAGCCCACCGCCGACGAACAGTTTGAAGCCGCGCTCGAGCTTGCCGTCGATCAATCGCGTCGCGGCGATGCCACCGAGATCGTGCATTGCCACCAACGCGCACGCCTCATGTTCGCAACCGGAAAAAGCGATCTTGAACTTTCGTCCAAAATCCTGAGTGTCCGGGTGGCCCAACAGGTAATAAGCGCACGCCTTAGCGTAGGGCGTCACGTCGAAACTTTCGGTTCGGCAGACGCCGGCGAGAGGGCAGGCCGTCACGTTGCGGACGGAATTTCCGCAGGCCTCACGCGTCGTGATCCCGACGGCAGCCAGTCGGCGCATCAACGCCGGGGTGTCTTCGATGTGAACGAAATGCAGTTGAATATCCTGCCGGGTGGTGATGTGGCAGATGGCATCGGAATATTCTTCAGCCAACTCCGCCAGCACATTCATCTGCCGGGGGATCAGCCCGCCGAAGGGTATTTTAATCCGCATCATTCCCGGCGCATCCCACATCGTTTCCGGCCCTTTGGTGAGCGGATTCTGCGGGTAGGCAAGCTCTTGAACCTGCACGCCATCATTGCGTCGGCCATTGTCATAGCGCTGCCCGTAGGCACCGCGGCGAAGGCGCGTTTCGGCGAAAAGTTTCTCTTCCAGTTTGCCGGCTTTGCGAAGGTGGATTTGCGCCTCGAAGGCGTCGATCTCCTCCGACAGATTCGCCGCCACCTGCCCCGACAACTGATCCTTCCAGGTTTTTGTGGACATAATCAACTCCGTCCGTTCGTACTGGGAATTTCAATCATAGGGGTCGGCGTTGAAACAATGAAGCGGCCGAAAGGTCGGCCGCTTGATCGGATCAGTCTTCCGTGCGATGCCCATGCGACGATTGAAAGCCAACCGTGGCACGGGCTTCCAGCCCGTGTTAGAACGCACATGCGGAAAAAGAACGATAGCTCTGAATGCGTTTTTAAATCTGCACATCGTTAACACGGGCTGGAAGCCCGTGCCACGAACAGTTTCCACGGACTACTCCCCGTCTTCTTCCTCATCCGCTTCCTTCGCGACCTTCACGGCTCGCTTCGGCGGTTTGCGCTTCCCGCTTCCGCCGCCCGCCGCGGCACGCCAAAAATCATTTTCGCTGATCGTCAAACCGGATTGCGTGTTGAATTCCTTGACTGCGGAATTGAACGCGTCGCTGTACGGCATGAATTTTCCGCCGCTGGCATGACGGGCGATCATGTTTTTCAACAATTTCTTCTGATCCTCCGTCAACTCCACCGGCTCGCTCGGTTTGGCGGGGTTGGTGCTGCTGCGGGTGTACTTCAACAGTGCGCCGTACAACTGATCGCGGCCCGCATTTTTAAAAGTGCGGTCCTGAAACCCCTGCCAGATGTTTTCATAGGCTTCGGTGTAGGGCAGTTCGTCGCGGGCAATGCCGGCGGCGTCGTAAAGTTCCTGAAGATGTTCCTGGTCAATCGCGCTCAATTTTAACGGAATCATGGTTGGCTCCTAATACATCCCCCACCTTCAAAAATCATCGTAAGGGAAACAAGGGTGATTTCCAACCCGCTCCGGAAATAAGCCAACGGCCGGAGGGCGGCAGTCCCCTGCCGCCGGTGCGGCGGTCGAGGACGACCGCCCTCCGGGATCCGTATTCATCACATGGTTAACGCGCACATGAAGTTGTCGGCAAGGCGCGGTCGCGCTATAGTGCTGCCAAAGAGACCTCAGGAGTTTTTATGATTCGACGCATTGCCGTGGCCTTGTTGTTCATCGCGAGTGTTGCCGGGGCCGATCCGGCGACGAAACCGCTGACGCCGCCGTTGCCTTTGCCGGCACCGCTGGAAGTGCCGCTGAAGTTGCCGGCCACCAAGCCGGCGATGCCCAAATCCACTACGAAACCGGCACCGGCGAAGGCCATCCCCAAGACGGCGGATAAGGCTCCCGGCGCGGCGGATCTGATTCGTCAGTTAAAGGCGAAGCAGGAAACGGAATCAAAACTATTCCAGGTCGCCCACTTCGATCTGGATCAGCCCGTCGTCGAGCGCGCGCCGGCGTTTTCACTCTTCGGCGATGGGAACATCCTGACGGTCCACAACCTGATGGAACGCCTGCACAAAGCCCGCGACGACAAAAAACTTCGCGCGGTCCTCATCACCCTCGGCAACACCGGTTTCAGTTTCTCGCAGGCGCAGGAAATTCGCGGCGCGCTCGATGAACTTCGCCGGGCGGGCAAGCGCACGTTCGTCTATTCGGATGCCTATGACACCGCCGCCTACACTGCGGCGACCGGCGCGACCGATGTCTGCATTCTCGGTGGCGGTGAAATGATGATGCCCGGCGTCGGACTTGAAACGATGTTCTACAAAGGCTTCTTCGAGAAAGTCGGGGTGAACGCCGACTATGTTCAGATCGGCGAATACAAGGGAGCCGAGGAGCCCTACACCCGCACCGCGCCAAGCGATGAACTGCGCGGCGAACTGAACAAACTCGTCGATTCGCTCTACAGCCAAATCATCGACGGCATTGCGACGCATCGCAATCTGCCCAAGGAAAGCGTCAAAGCCGCGATTGATGAAGCGATTCTCACCGGCAAGGCCGCGAAAGATCGAAAATTGGTGGATCATCTGGTGGATCAGGATGGGCTGCGGGCTTTGATCAAAGATGAACTGGGTCACGACATCAATCTCATTCACGATTACGGCGTTGGCAGGCACGACCCGATCGACTTTTCCAATCCGCTCGCACTGTTTCAGTTGATGAGCAAGAAGTCTGAGCCGTCGAATAAACCGGCGATCGCGATGATTCATGCCGAAGGCGTGATCGTGGATGGTGAAGCGCAGGAATCGCTTTTCGGCGGCGGTGAAAATATCGGCGGTGACAATCTCCGCAAAGCCTTTCGGATGGCGATCAAAGATGACAACGTCAAAGCGATCGTCTTGCGAATCGATTCGCCGGGCGGCAGCGCGTTGGCGAGTGAGGTGATGTGGCAGGCCGCCCATCATGCGGCGGAGAGTAAGCCGTTGATCGTTAGCATCGGTGGAATGGCCGCCAGCGGTGGTTATTACCTGGCCAGTGCCGGCGACTACATCTTCGCCGACCCATCGGCAATTGTCGGGTCGATCGGCGTGGTCGGTGGAAAGTTCGTATTGAAGGATTTGTTCGGCAAGTTGGGTTTGACGACGGAGGAATTTACCCGCGGCCGCAATGCGGATTTGTTCAGCTCGAATCAACCGTTCAGCGATCGGCAGCGACGGATGGTGACGAATTGGATGCGCGAGACCTATGAGCAGTTTACCGAGCGGGTGATGACGAATCGCACCGGGAAGATCAAGGATATCGATGCGGTGGCGCGAGGCCGCATCTTCATTGCGAAGCAGGCGAAGGACTTGGGGATGGTCGATGAGTTGGGTGGGATTGAGGATGCGATTCAGTACGCCGCGAAGGAAGCGGGGCTGAAGACGGAGGAGTATGAAGTCCGCAGCGTTCCGGCGGCGCGCTCTTTGGCGGATATCTTCGGCGGGGGCGTCGATGGCCCGGATGCACTGCTGCCGTTCACCCCGAAGATTCAGATTTCGTTCGACTCAGTGCTCCGTGCCATGCCGGTATCGATGCGGCATCTGGTGGGACAACAGTTGCAGATGATCGAACTGTTGCAACGTCGCCCGGTGCTGTTGGCGGCACCGTTTGTGATTACGGTGAAGTAGCAAATCAGGTGGCATAGGAGTCTCGCCCATATCTTTCCTTCGGAAGAATGCATGGGCGAGACGCCCATGCCACCTGTTCTTCAACTCTATTCGATTCAAACTGCGGCCCGAGGAACATCGTTCCTCGGGCTTTTTGTTTGGCATGTTCTTTGTTTAATCGGACTCGTGTCGAGTTCGCTTCTATTTCAATTTTTGGCGAAGGAGTGTTTATGCTGGTGCTATCGACGTCGATTCTGTTGGTCATTTTAGCTGCCGCCGGCAAAGCGGCGCTGTTGACACTGTTGACGGGAGGCGGAATTGGAACGTTTGTCGTTCTGTTCTTTTTGTTCAAAATGTTCGGGAAATAGACACGTCATGTAGCCCGGCGTTTATGCCGGTTTTTTCTCTGGTGCTGATCTCCACGCTGAAGAACCGGCGTAAACGCCGGGCTATATGTTTTCCCAAAGCATGTGACTCCCGAATTGGAAGCGGTTATGATTGCGGCGATGAACCATCCGGAATCGCCATTGATTGCGCCGCCCGACATGAAGATCGTGCGCAAGCCGTTCGAGTCGGAGGTGCATGATGTGATGGGAGGGGCGGCACGTCTGGAGGTTAGCGTCCACGACCACGGATTGGTCGCATTATGCGACGTAATGCCGCGGTTGGCTCCGATGGGTAAGACTGCCGATTTCGCGATCGTTCAAGCCGCGCGCGTTTCTTATGGGGAAGGCACCAAGCAGATCAATGAAGATCGTGGGTTGATCCGTTATCTCGCACGGCATCGCCATTCCACTCCTTTTGAAATGGTGGAATTTAAATTCCATCATGTCATGCCCATTTTTATCGCCCGCCAGTGGATTCGGCATCGCACTGCCAATGTCAATGAGTATTCCGCGCGATACTCGGTGGTGCGGGATCGATTCTATCACCCTAAGCCGGAAAATATTCGCCAGCAAAGCACCAGCAATCGACAGGGCGGCGGCCCGCCGGTCGACGATCTGACCGCCCGTCAATTCAGCGAATATCTCGACAAACAGGAAGCTGATTACGCGAAATATGAGGAGTTCATGCAGAAGGGCATCGCCCGCGAAACGGCTCGAATCGTTCTGCCGGTGAATGTCTACACCGAATGGTATTGGAAAATCGATCTGCACAATCTGTTTCACTTTCTATCGCTGCGGATGGACTCGCACGCCCAGCAGGAAATCCGCGATTATGCGACGGCGATGTTTGAATTGATCCGCCCGATCGTGCCGATCGCCACCGAGGCGTTCCTGGATTACAACCTGGGTTCGATGCATCTGACCCGGTTGGAGATCGAAGCGATTCGTTCGGGTAAACCGCTCGGGACGGAGAACAAACGCGAGACGGCGGAGTGGGAAGAGAAGAAGAGGGCACTGGGGTTGGATGAGGTGAAACCATGACTGTAAAAAGGCTGAAACTCGCAGGGAAAGAATTTGTCATTCTGTCCAGGCGCGATTATGTATCGATGCGGGATCGACTGAAAATCCGAACTGCCAAGTTGCCGGGTAAAGCAAAACATAAAATGTCGAGGCAGGATTATGGCGATGTGGCCGAAGCAAAACGCCGGTTAGCCGACCCAAACGATCGTGAATGGTCTCTGGCCGACGTCAAACGCGAGTTGGGATTTTGATGGCTTATACCGTTACGGTCCGGGATTCCGCACGTCGTCAAATTAGCGATCTGTCACGTGAATTGCAGCGCCGCGTTTTGACAAAGATCGACGCATTGGCGGTGCAACCTCGCCCGTCAGGAAGTCTTAAATTGGCAGGCCACGAGAATTTGTATCGAATAAGAGTTGGTGACTACCGTGTAATTTACGAAATTCATGACGTGCGATTGGTTGTGCTTGTAGTCGTTGTCGGACATCGGCGAGAGTCATATCGAGGCTTGTAGTTTATCATTGCTTCGAATCAACCGAATTCAACGGTGTTTTCATTTTCGCGCGAGACTGGGTCAGAATGTGCAAACACAGTGCTTTTTGAATGCGTTGTTCCCAATCATCGCCCTGCACTTTGAACCAGGCGACAATCTTTGGATCGAGCCGCAGGGTTACTTTTGAGAAATTTTCATCGCCAATCAATTCCGCGTTCGCGAAAAAAGTGGCGTTCAGTTCGGGTAGATCAGACGTGTCGATTTCGTCGTCCGCCATTGCGTCAATCCGAGCCCAGTCGGTCTTGGAGGAATTTTTGGAATTGGTTTCGTTCATCGCGCGTGGCCTTTCTGGCAGATATAAGCCGGATGATTTCCTCGCTTCTATGAAGTATACACCACATATATGGTTCGATGTTCCAATAATCCGATGGCGATCCATCGATCTTCCCCGTAATTCTGCCGTCAGTCGATGCCACGCAACAGAGGTGCCGAGAGTAGCCGCTCGACGTCCGCGAAGTCGATCCCATGCTTGCGGATATTGTCGCGGTTCTTATCTTCATGCCACTCAAACTGCATCCGCCGAGCTTGCCGGCTTGAATCGGTGAAACAAGTTGGCGGGCGATTGCGGGGAGTCGATGGAGAATTTCATGCCGCAACAGGATCTCGCCACCCCCAACAGTTCCGCCGACACTTGGCGCGTCTTCCGAATCATGGCGGAGTTCGTCGAGGGCTTCGAGTCACTGGCGAATATCGGCAAGTCGGTGACGATCTTCGGCAGCGCCCGCACCCGCCCGGAGGATCCTTATTTCAAAGCCGCCGAAGACACGGCCAAGCTGCTGGCGCAGGCCGGTTTCTCGGTCATCACCGGCGGCGGGCCGGGCATCATGGAAGCCGGTAACAAAGGCGCGTTTGAAGCGGGCGGGCAGTCGGCGGGTCTGAACATCACTTTGCCGCACGAGCAGGAGGGGAACCAGTATCAGACCATCACGCTCGACTTTCACTATTTCTATGTTCGCAAAGTGATGTTCGTGAAATATGCCAGCGCCTTCGTCTGCTTCCCCGGCGGGTATGGCACGCTCGATGAATTTTTCGAGACGATCACGCTCATTCAAACGCTCAAAATCGAGCCGTTCCCGATCATCCTGTACGGCTCGGCGTATTGGAGCGGATTGGTCGACTGGATGAGCAAACAACTCGTCCCACACTTTATCGACGGAGAAGATCTGGCGATCTTCCGCGTGGTGGATGATCCAAACGAGGTGCTGGAGATCGTCAAACAGGGGCAGCTTCTTTGCTGGTGGGAACCGAAGGACGATGCGTTAAAGACGCCTGAGAAGGTGGACGCGAGCCAGCAGAATCCGTTGGCCGGGGCGCACGCGTCGGATACCGGGGAGGGTACGCGATACGGTCGGAGGGCAAAACGACCGCACAAGAAACACCTGGATGCGCCGAAAAAACCACAACAGTAAATTGTTTAGCGGTAGTGCCGGAGGCATACGCTTTCTATAAGGCAAAAAACGTTTG
>JANXVV010000011.1 GCA_025351525.1 Humisphaera sp.
CGCGTTTCTTCGGGCTGAAAAACGCGTGCCTTCGGCACAGCCGCTAAAAAATTCACAGGCTGACAGTCGTTCCTATGGTTATGCAGCATAATAGCGCACGAGCATTCACCCCAACCGCTTCTTCAACCCCTCCTGCACCAACTTCGGATTCAAACCCCTTACGCTCTTCATCACCATGCCGACGAGCGATCCGAGGGCCGCCTGCTTGCCGCCTTGGTAATCCGCCATCGCCGGTGGATTCGTCGCGAGCAGCGCGTCGATCGCGGCGTCCACCTCACCCGTATCGCTCGATTGTAGTAAACCCAACTGTTTGGCGGTTTCCTCCGCCGGCGCATCCTTCTCCACCAACGCCGACACGATTTTCTTCGCAATCTCCTTGCTGGCGGCAATCTTGTTGTCCGTCACCAGCTTCGCGATCTCCGCGATGCGCTGGGGAGAGACACCGAGCTTGGACACACTTTGACCGGTATCGTTCGCCAGTTCGCGCAGGGCTTCCATCAGCGTGCTGGCACGTGGGGCGGGAGCGCCGCCCGCCAACACCGCCTCAAAAAAATCGCCCGTCTCCCGATCCGTCGCCAGAATCGCGGCATCCTTTTCCTTCAACCCCAACACCTCCACATACCGCTTGCGTCGAGCGGTGGGAAGTTCACCGATCTCCAATTTCAAATTTGAGAGCCATAGATCATCCACATGCACCGGCACCAGATCCGGGTCGGGGAAGTAGCGATACTCGTTCGCCTCTTCCTTGTCGCGCTGATGAAACGTGCGGCCATGGACTTCGTCCCAGCCATACGTGCTTTTCTTGCCGAGCGAACCGGTGTCCTGCCATTGCCGGATCTGCCGTTGGGCTTCGTAATCGGTGGCGCGCTGCAACACGCTGAACGAGTTCAGATTCTTGATCTCGGTGATGGCCGTTTTGTGAACAATGCCGTTTTGATCGGTGATATGCACGTTGATGTTCGGCTCGAAGCGCATATGCCCCATCTGCATCTGCGCCTCGCTCACGCCGAGATACTGCACGATCTTTTGCAGCTCCTGCCCGAACGCCGCGACTTCCTCTCCGCTTTCAAAATCCGGCTCGGTCACAATCTCCAGCAACGGCGTGCCGGCGCGATTGAGATCGACGATGCTCCAATCGATGGCATAACCGCCCGGTGCTTCATGCATCAGTTTCCCCGCATCCTCTTCCAAGTGCGCTCTGCGGATGCGGATCGACTTCACACGGCCATCCTTCAAAATCAAGTCATACATGCCGGTCGAGCACAGCGGCAGATCGTATTGGCTGATCTGATAATTTTTCGGCAGGTCAGGATAGTAGTAACTCTTGCGATCCCATTTGCATTGCCTCGCAATCTGGCAACCGAGTGCCAGGCCGACTTTGATCGAGTACTCGACGGCCTTTTTATTCATGACCGGCAGCGTGCCCGGCAGGCCGAGGACGACCGGGTCGACCTGGGTGTTGGGCTCGCCACCGAAACCGTTGGCGGCCCCGGTGAACATTTTGCTTTTCGTCGCCAGTTGCACGTGAATTTCCATACCGACGAGAATTTTGAAGGACTTGCAGATTCGTTCAGACACAGACGCTCCGGTTAAAGGACGGGTTATGTTCCGAGATGAACGGCTTGGCTGCAAGGGTGTGTGATATTTCTGACGGCGGATTCCGCCACTCGAATTTTTCAATTATTCACGCGATTTCCCCGTGCGACCGATAACACGAGTGGAAAGCTCTATGATTCGCTCGCTGATTCGACTGCTGCGCGGCCGCCCCTCTCACGCCCAAACGTTGAATCCCCTCCCCGCGCCCACACCGTTCGCAGCCTTTGCAACAAAACCGGACGTCGACGTCGCGGATCTGCTGGGCCGCGCCGCCGTCAATCTCGACACGCCGGAATTGCAGCGTTTTCTCGCGGGGAAGACCGTGCTTGTCACCGGCGCAGGCGGGAGCATCGGCTCGGAAATCTGCCGTCAGATCATGCGCTTCTGCCCGGCTTCGTTGATCCTCGTCGAGCAGGCGGAAAACAACCTGTTTGAAATCGACCGCGAACTCCGCGAAAAATGGCTTGGGGCGACGATCACCCCCTGTGTCGCGGACATCTGCGATGCGATTCGAATCGCGACGATTTTCAAAGCCCATCAACCGCAGGTTGTGCTGCACTGCGCGGCTCACAAACACGTGCCGATGATGGAGCAAAATCCCGGTGAGGCGATCAAGAACAACGTGTTTGGAACCAAGACCGTCGCCGACGCTGCCGCCGAATTCGGCACGGATGCGTTCGTGATGGTCAGCACCGATAAAGCCGTCAACCCCACCAGCGTGATGGGCGCGGCGAAGCGGTTTGCCGAGCTTTATATTCAATCAAAGAACGAGGGCGTTGAAAATTCGACGCGATTCCTCGCGGTTCGTTTCGGCAATGTCCTGGGCAGCAGCGGAAGCGTGGTGCCGATCTTCAAAAAGCAGATTGCCGCCGGCGGGCCGGTGACGGTCACCCACCCGGATATGAAGCGCTATTTCATGACCATCCCCGAAGCCAGCCAACTGGTCCTGCAGGCGGGCGCGATCGGGCACGGCGGGGAAATTTTCGTGCTCGACATGGGCGAGCCGATCCGGATCGTCGATCTGGCCAGAGAGTTGATCCAACGTAGCGGCCTGCGTGTGGAAGAGGACATCGCCATCGAATTCACCGGCATCCGACCAGGTGAAAAGCTGTATGAGGAACTGGCCGGTCTGGCCGAGGAAACCCGTCCGACGAGCCATGCAAAAATCCGGGTCTGGCAGCTTCCGCCCGCTGAAGCGCAACGCGTGAAAAAAGGGTTGGCGATACTATCGGACGTCGTAAACGGTTGCCGTGAGGAAGCGGTGATTGCCCTCGCCCGCTGCGTGCCGGAGTATCGACCGGATGGCGTCATTCGTCTTGGCGCGGATTCTGATGGTTCTGAAACACTTCGGTTTTCGGGTGGCGATGAGAGTGCTGTTCTAGCCGCATGATGCCGACCTACACACCAACACCCGTTGCCGTTCTCTCAACGTTTTGCCAGCACAGGATCACCGGTGATCGCAATTTCGAAGTTTTCTTTCTACGCATGCAATCGCTAATCGCGATACCCGTTTCGAGTTGCCTGGCTTGGCGAACCAAGTACGAAGACGATCAGCCCAAGGCCAACCAATCCGCCACCGACTTTTCCACTGTGCAGGTACGCCACGACCGCTACTCCCACCCCCGCGATCAGTAATCCACCCATCGTGATCAACCAATATCTGAGGCGCTCTGCCCAATCCAACCCCGGCTTGCGGTCCGCCAATCCGGCGACCGGTTTCCAGTTCGGGGAGACATTCTTGTCCAATTTAGATTTTTGCGTGGGGGTCATAGCGGGTCAATTCCGTTGAGATGCGACCCAATCCACATTACCGGCCCGGAGCCTGCTGAACGGCAGGCATCAGGTCATTCAACTCTTCGATTCTGAGCATAACGGTGCAGGATGCAATACGGTTTGACAACGAACTGCCGCAACGCCTGTCATCGGCAGAGTAATGTCCTCTCTTCGGCGGATAGAAATGTCCGCTTCTGACGAAAAAGAGGGATGGAGAAAGAACTGATATCGATGGGTCAGCGAGAGCGTGACGTGTTGAAGGTGATGTCGGGTCTCTTGAAGGTCAAAGGATCGCTACACCAAAGTGACAACCGCTCTAAATCCAGCCCCGCCTCCCGGTTCGGCGCGGCAGAGACGAGGTTAAGTCATTTGAATGAGCGTGCGCCTCTTACATTTCCCGCCGGGTGCGGTATCCTGACGGTCGATGGCTACGACTTTTGTGGGCATAGAGTGCGGGGGGAACCGGGTACGGGCACGGCATGCGGCCGTGGTGCTTCATCGGCATGAGGGGCAGATCAGCCTGACCGAATGGTCCTGCCGAATTTACACCGATGAGGAGTTGCTCAGCTATTTGGCTGCCGAGGCGGGGAGTAGCGGGGTGATCGCGCTGCACGGGCGGGATTCGGATTACACCGCCGATCTGATGAAGCGGATTTATCGCGTGCTGGATTACCGGGTGCTTTTTTCGCTGGCTCCGAAACATCGCACGCGGGCATTGGTGCGGGTCGATCCGGTCGAGGTGCAGCGGGCGTTTGGCGGCACGGTGGAGGGGCAACCGACACCGGTGCTGGACGCGATGCGGGGTCTGTCACCGGGGGTGGATTTCAGGCCACTGACGCAGTACCTGGATGGCCTGCCCACGACGGGAAAGATGCGCGTGGAATCGACGGCGGCGCTCCGGGCGGCGATGTCGGCGTATGCGGCGCTCTGGTGCTGGTGGCACGGGCCGGCGGGGTACGATGTGCTGGGAGTGAACACCGAAAATTATCGGTTGGCCCCACGCATGATGGATTATGAGCCGGAGCTGGGCGGATCGCAGTTTTAAGAATCGAGTGGATGAGTTGCACGGGCATGGTCACCTGAGGTGACCCATGCCGGCTTGCATTGAATCGCGCACGCTTTTATTCCGGGAGCGGTTTGCCCTTGGTCTCCGGGGCAAACCAGATGACGATCATGCCGACGAGATAGATCAGCGAGACGGCCTGTCCCATCTTCGCATAATTCACGCTGGCATAGCTGAGTGAAATTGAACCGACCGCCGCGAGGATTCGACCGGAATTAAATGCGATTCCCTGGGCGGTGGCGCGCACCCGGGTGGGGAACAGTTCCGGCAGATAGAGTGGAAGCCAGCCGTAGAATGCTGCCGAAAATCCACCGCAGACGAAGACCATGGCGAGGAATCCCGAACCATAGCTGGTGAAGCCGCGGAATAGGATGAGGCACGAGACCAGCGAACCGAGACACAGCAGGAAATAAGCGATGCGGCGATTCAGCGCCGCCGCGATCAAAGGGGCCAACAGACAACCGAGAATGGCACCCAAGCCGGAGGTGATCTGGGCATATCCCTTTGCCCAAGGGCCGGGGACATTGCGGACTTCCAGATCGACCCACGAGGGGATTTTCTGCACTGCGCCCCATGTGCCCAACAGGGCGACGGAGGCAAAACAGATCGCCAGAAGGGCGGTCATGGTCAACTTGCGATTGCCGAACAATTCGGTGAGCGGTTTGGAAGGTGCTTTTTTCTGCGCCTCTTCCCACTTGTGCGATTCGGGGACGAAGATTTGAATCAGGAAAGTGATGGCTGCCGGCGCCGCCCCGGCCAACACGACCCATCGCCAACTGGACTGCGTGACGGGGAATCGAACGCCGATGACACCGACAATGACAAACCCGACATTGGAAGCCGCGCCGATCAGACCGGCCAACATCGGTCGGTGTTTGGCGTCCCACACTTCCATCACCAGCGCCACCCCGAGCGCCCATTCGCCGCCCATTCCGATGGCGGCGGTGAATCGCAGCGCGGCGATCTGGAGCGGCGATTGCACGAAATACAGAAAACCGGTGAACGCCGAATAAACGAGGATCGACATCGACATCGCTTTGACGCGACCGATCTTGTCGCCCAACCAGCCGAACGCCAGTCCACCGAACGCAGCGCCGAACAGAAACAGGGCGTCGATGACGACGTTCCAGAATTTGATCGCGTCTTTCAAGCCCTGATCGGAAAGATTCTTGGAGGAGAGCAGACTTTGCAGGGCGGGTCGGGCGATCTGCGGGAAGATTCCCATCTCCAAGCCGTCGAACATCCAACCGAGAAACGCGGCTAATAGAACCAGCATCCGGCCGGATTGTGCCGGTTCGACCACGTTGTCCGAGAGGGATTGGCCGGGTTGAGTGGGTGCTGCGGGAAGGTCGCCGATGGATTTAGCCACGTTGGGATACCTTGAAAAGTGTCTGGAGTCGCCTGCGTCGTTACGAAGATTAGCAACTTAAGACGGAGGTTGCGAGAGATACGCGCGGGCGGGGCGGATGTTATTGGCACTACGCGGCCCCAAAATTCAGATGAACCACGAAGTCACGAAAACAAGAAGGAATACAAAAAATATGGATCGGTAATTCGCTCAACGTGCGTTCTGATTGCCTCGTTGGAATTCGCTGCATGTCGCGTTGCATAAATGAATTCTTCCTGTTTTGTGCATTCGTGCATTCGTGGTGAATCATCCGGATTAGCGGCATTCAACGGTATTGGACGCGGGTCGCAAGCGACCCGGCTAAATAAGAGGGGGGAAGCCGGATATCCGGTTTTTCCCGATCGTTTGGCTCAAGTGATGCCGTTGCGGGTCGATGATGCTTACAGAGTTGCGCGGTCTTGGACTGCGCCGGTAAGCACGGGGAATCAGGAGGAGTCCGTGGACAGAAGAAATCCCGAGTCGCCGGTGGGGGAGGCGCAATCGATCGAAAGTAAGTCGGTGGAAGCGCGGGGTTCAGCCTTGCCGACCGCAGTTGAAGTGGTACGTCCCTCGCGGCTGCTGATGCGCGGTGAAACGGGCATTGCCCGAGCGGGGTTGATTCTGGCGGGGATCGTGTTGGTGGCGATGGCTACCAGCGGATGGTGGACGTATCAGGCGCAGCGCGATGCGGTCGCCACCGCCCGCCGTCAGCAGGTAGCGGCGGTCGAATCGCTGTTATGGCAGAGTACCGAAGTGCTGCTTGCGCAGGATGAAGTCTCGGCGGTTCGCCGATTGGTAGCGGATGCGGGACGAACTTACAACCTCAAGCGTTGCCGTATCGTTTTACCGGACAACGGCATCCTCGCGTCGAGCGAACCGTCGCAAATCAATCTCCACAAACTGCCCGTCACCTGGTCCGATACACCGATGGAGGCCGGGCAGAACACCGCCAGTGAAATGCTGGTGACGCTCTCCCATCCGCTGCAAATCGCGGGGCGCGGGAGCGCACGGCTGGATCTGGCGGCACCGATCGATTACCCGCTTAGCGTGTTTCTGGAAACGCAGGCCGGGGTTGGCGCGATCGGGGCGGCGGCGCTCGTCTCCCTGTTGCTGGTCTATCGAAATATGCGATGGCGTCTGCGGGCGATGGGGGCGATTCGCGAGGCGCTACTGGCTCTGAGTCAGGGCGAGCTTTCGATGGCGGCATTGGCGGTCGGGCCGGATCTCGGGCCGGAAGCGATCGCGTGGAACGATCTGTTGATCGAGAAGGACAAGTTGTCGACGCTCGTGGTGGTGGGTGCCATCCGCGATCCGGTGAACGATCGCCGTGTGAACAAAGGTGATCTGGACGCGGCGTTCGATGCCATGTCGCAGGGGTTGGTGCTGATCAACGATAAGCTCGAGGCGAAGTTTGTGAACGGGGCGGCGGCGGTGTTTTTACAAACGCGTCGCGAGCAAATGGTGGGATCGGGCGTGGGTCAATTCATTAAATATAAGGAAGTGCTGGCGGCGATCGAAGGCGTTGCCGCCGGCACGGTGCGCAGGCGGATGACGCTGGAAGTGAAGCAGGAAGGTGGAGGCAGCACCGGCGTGTTGAAGTTCAGCATCCGCCCCGTCCGTCGCGAGGATTCGGCGGCGGCGATGGTCATCATTGAAGATGTGACCCAGCAGCGCGTCGCCGACGAGGCCCGCAATGCGTTTGTCGCACAGGCCACCCATGAACTGCGAACGCCGCTGACGAATATCCGGCTCTATGTCGAGACGGCAATCGAGGAAGGCGAGGCGAATCCGTCGGTGCGGACCAACGCGCTGAATGTCATCAATCAGGAAGCTCGCCGACTGGAAAGCATCGTGACCGAGATGCTGAGTGTCTCGGAAATCGAGGCGGGTTGCTTCAAGCTCAATCGCGCTGAAGTGCGGCTAGATGCGCTGTTCGCGGAACTGCTGGCGGATTATGAACCGCAGGCACGGGATAAGAGCATCGATCTGAAAATGAACCTTCCGCCGAAGCTCCCGGCGATCAAGGGGGACCGCGACAAGATCAATGTCGCGCTGCACAACCTCGTGGGCAACGCGCTGAAATACACGTCACTGAAAGGGAAGGTGGCGATCAATGTCACGATCGACAAAGGCACTCTCACGGTGGAGATTGTGGACAGCGGCATCGGGATCGACGCGGAAGACCAGAAGCACATCTTCAATAAATTCTATCGTGCCAAGGATCCCCGCGTCAGCAAGATCGTCGGCACCGGGCTGGGGCTGACCCTGGCGCGCGAAGTAGTGCGGTTGCATGGTGGGGAGATCACCGTCGATTCGCAACTCGACAAAGGCAGCCGATTCACGCTTACGCTGCCGATCGACGTGGAGGCGGTCTGATGGATATCCAAACGCAAAGACAGGGCGCGATCACCGTCATCCGGCCGCAGGGACCGCTGCTCGGGACGGACGCGGAGCAAGTGAAGACTGCTTTGATTAATGCCTCCGGGGCGAGTCTGGGCCGGGTGGTTTTGGATATGGAGGCGGTCGCGTTTGTCGACAGCCGGGGATTGGAAGTGCTGGTCGAGGTGACCGAGGAGATGTCCGAAGGTGGGCAGGCGCTGAAGCTGTGCGCGGCGAATAAAACCGTGCGCGAGGTGCTGGAACTGACTGAGCTGGCCGGATTGTTCGAGCATTTTGAAGATGTCGGCAGCGCCGCGAGAAGCTTTCTTTAGCGAGGTGGCATGGGCGTCTCGCCCATGCATTTTCTTTGCAGGTGTTCAAAAATAAACTGAATGTGGCATGGGCTTCCAGCCCGTGTTTTTGTACTTGAAAAAGAAAATCATGGGCTGGTAGCCCATGCTACGGCAAGCGCAGCCGTGCTTCTAAACGTGCTCTCAATTTGAAAATCGCCAACACGGGCTGGAAGCCCGTGCCACGATGCAGGCTCCAAAGACAGTGGAAGGTCGTGAAGTTCTGGACGATGTGAGACAAAAGCATGGACGAGACGCCCCTGCCACCCGAATCGAATAACAAAGGACCCTGTCGTGCCAACTGCTCCGCTGAAACCTCAACCCAAACTTCGCATCGGCGATGCGCTCGTCCGCGAGGGCGTGCTTTCGACCGAGCAGTTGGGCCGTGCGCTCGCTCAGCAGAAGGCCACCGGGCGGATGCTCGGGGAACTGCTGGTCGAGCAGGGGTTCATCAGCAGCGGATCGCTGGTTCACGTGCTGGCCAAGTGCCTGGGGGTCATCGGTTGCCAGCTTCGCCATGGATTGATGGACCCCGTGCTCGTCAAAGTGATCGGCAAGGATGAAGCCGAGAAGCTGATGGCCATCCCTCTGTTCAAGGTACACGGCACTTTGACTGTGGCGATGACCGAACCGCAACTGCTGCCGAAGATTGACCGATTGCGAAAGCTCACCGGCTGCAAGATCCACGCGGTTCTCGCGCTCGAGCCGAACATCCGCGAATTCCTCGGGAAATACGGCGACAACACCACCAGCGTCGACGCCTTCCTGACCTCTCTCGAAACCTCCGATGTCGAAGTCGTCGAGAAGGAACAGACGGATGAAGGACCGATCACCGACCTCGACGGGATGATCGCCGGCAGCCCGATCATCAACCTGGTGAACATCGCGCTGCAGACCGCCATTCGCGACAAGGCCAGCGATATCCACATCGAGCCGGATAAAAAGGGGACGCGCATCCGCTATCGAATCGACGGCGTGCTGCGCGATCTGATGAAGCCCCCGGCGGGCATGCATGCGGCGATCACCTCGCGCATCAAAGTCATCGGCAAAATGGATATCGCCGAGAAACGGCTTCCGCAGGAAGGGCGCGTGCGGATTGTGGCCGAGGGCCGCGACATCGACCTGCGGGTCAGCAGCATGCCGACGTTGCTGGGTGAAAAACTGGTGCTGCGAATCCTTGACAAATCGAACCTCCGCGTGCGGATGGAGGATTTGGGAATGAGGCCGGCGGCGATGGAAATGTTCCAGCGCATGCTCAAGCGCCCGCACGGCCTGGTGCTGGTCACCGGCCCGACCGGCAGCGGAAAAACCACCACGCTCTACAGCGGGCTGGAACTGCTCCGCAGCCCGGAGCGGAACATCGTCACCATCGAAGACCCGGTCGAGTATCAGCTCGATCTGGTCAATCAGGTTCATGTGCAGGAGGCGATCGGCATGACGTTCGCCCGCGCGCTGCGCAGCATTCTTCGGCAGGATCCGGACATCATCATGGTCGGTGAGATTCGCGATGAGGAAACCGCCCGCGTCGCGGTGCAGGCGTCTCTCACCGGGCATCTGGTGCTGGCGACGCTGCACACCAACGATGCCCCCGGCGCGGTGGCGCGACTGCTGGACATGGGGATCGAGCCCTATCTTCTTTCGAGCGCGCTCAATGGCGTGGTCGCGCAGCGGTTGGCCCGCACCATCTGCGCGAGCTGCGCGACGAAGTATTATCCCTCCGAACTGGTGTTGGCGGATGCGGGGATTGCGAATCAAAGCGGTCGCGCGTTTAAGAAGGGCGGCGGCTGCCCGCAGTGTCACGACAGCGGTTGTAAAGGGCGCGTGGGGGTGTATGAGGTGATGGAGATCACGCCGCAATTGCGACGGATGATCCATCACGCCGCCGCGTCGCACGAGCTGCGCGACGAGGCTCGGCGGGGTGGATTTTTATCGCTGCGCGATGAAGGCGTGTTGATCTCGCTGGCCGGGAAGGCCAGTCTTGAAGAGGTGCTGAGCGTGACGCACAACGAGGACTTCGGCGGGAAAGACACACCGAAACTGAAAGCGCCGGAACCCGCGATCGCGCCGTCCGCCGGCTTGGAGGCGGCATGAAATTAGCGTATCAGGCGATCGACAAAAACGGCGCGATGGTCCACGACGTGACCGACGCGAAGGATGCCGCCGAGGCGGTTGAAAATCTTCGCCGGCTGGGAATGTTCGTCACTGAAATCTCGCCCGCCTCTGAATCCGCCGGCAAACCAAAATCCACCGACAGCGTCGGGCGCGGTAAGCGACTGAAATATCTGGCGATGTTCACCCGGCAACTGTATGTGCTGGTGGGTTGCGGCATTCCGCTGACGCAGGCATTGGAAGCGCTCGAACGACAGGTGAAGCCCGGGCCGTGGAAGGAAGTGCTGGGCGATATTCACGCCCGCGTCGAAGAGGGCACGCCTTTGTCTGAAGCGCTGGCGAAGCACCCGCACTATTTCGATCCGATCGTGCGCAGCATGATCGAGGCGGGCGAGGCGGGTGGAAATTTCGCCGCCATGTTGGATCGATTGTCGACGCTCGTCAAAAAGCAGGTGCATACGCGCAGCTCGATCATCGGCGCGATGGTGTATCCGTGCCTTTTGGTGGTGGTGTCGATCAACGTGATGATCACGATGCTCACGTTCGTGCTGCCGCGTTTCGCGGATTTGTTCAAGACGCTGGATTCACCGCTGCCGCCGTCCACCAAATTCCTCATGGCACTCAGCGAAATCATGCGGACCTACTGGTGGGCGTTGCTGATGGGGATCGCCGGCGGCGTGGTCGGCATGAAGACCTGGCTGGCATCCGAGCACGGCAAGCGATCGATCGACACGCTGGTGATCCGCCTGCCGAAATTCGGCGTTCTAATAAGAAATTTCGTCACCGCGCGATTGATCCGAACGCTCGGGCTGCTGCTGCAAAGCCGGGTGCAATTATTGGACGCCCTGCGCCTCACGCGCGTCGGAACCGTAAACCATCATTATTCGGACCTGCTCACTCGGGCCGAGCAGGCGGTAACCCGCGGAGAACCGATCAGTTCCGCATTTTCCCGCGAGGATCTGATCCCCCCCAACATCTACGAGGCGCTCCGCAACGGTGAGCGCAGCGGACAAGTCGGGCCACTTCTTCTCAACATGGCCGACTTCATGGACGAAGAGAATGAGGTGGTGATGAAATCGTTGACCAGCATTATCGAACCTCTGATTCTCATCGTGCTTGGCGTTCTTGTCGGCGGGGTGGCGCTGAGCATGTTCCTGCCGTTGTTCGATCTGACGTCTGCGGCGCGGGGAGGTGGATGATGAAACTTTTTGCATTCGCCGATCGGGGTCCGATCGGCATTGACATCGGCGGTCAGAACATCAAAGCCGTTCAGATGAGCGATGGCCCTGAAGGCCGGCGTGTCGAAGCGGTGGCAACCTTCCCGCGCGTCGAGGTCAATTCGCCATTGAGTCGCCTCGAGGTGCAACGGCTGGCGGATGTGCTATATCGCCGTTCGTTCACCGGCAATCGGGTGGTGCTGGCGGTGCCGGGCGACAAGCAGATCACCGGCACGATGGAATTGCCCGCCCGCAGCGCCGGCATTTCTCTGGATGCCGCCGCGAAAATGGAATTTTCCCGGGCGTACAAGTGCGAGGCGAACACGTTCGAGATGGCCTATTGGGATTTGCCCGCCGCCGCCCGCGCGGCGCGCACCACGAACGTGATGGCGGTCGCGTATCCGCACGCCGAAGCGGACGCGTTGATCGATCTCTTTGCATCGGCGAAGTTGGATGTGGTCGGCCTCGACACCCGTTCCTGGGCAATGGCTCGGGCCTGCTATCCGGCGGTGCAGGACAGCAGCGGCATCGTCATTTTGCTGGACATCGGGTGGAACGGCGCGCTGCTCGTCATGCTGCATCAAGGCACGGTGATCTACGAACGGCCGTTGACCGAAGCGGGGTTGAAGAATCTGACTGGCACGCTCGAAACCGAATTAAAGATATCCGCCGCTCTCGCGCAACACGTGCTGGGCCATTCCGGTCTCTCGACCCGATTGCCGGCCGAGGCGCGCGGGGTGCCCAAAGTATCCGTTGAACTTCAGAACGAGGTTCGTCTCGCGGCCGAGGCGCATTTTGAACTGGTGTCTCAGGAATTGCTCGAGTCCGTTTCGTATACGACCCATCAATATCCGGAAGCACCGGCATCGGGGCTGCTGCTGATGGGCGGCGGGGCGATGATCCCGGGAATCGCCGAGCATATGGCCCTGCGAGTCGGGTTTGAATGCAGGACCGTGTCGCCGTTGGAATCGGCGAAGTGCGGGCCGGGGTTGGTCCGCGAGTGTTACAGTGCATTGACGACGGCGGCAGGGTTGTCGTTGTTTGAGAGCTTTTGACGGTCGAGGGCTGAAGCCCACAGGCCCAGGTGCCACAGGTCGCGATACTCCGAGACCTGCGTCTTTCGCAACGGTTCAAGAACACAGGTCTCGGAGTACCGCGACCTGTGGCACCTGATGAAACAAGAAATATGAACAGCGTCAACCTCATCCCGATCCGACACCGCCAACAGCGGGTGCTGCGCGCACGGCGTAAAGGGTGGATTCGCTTCGTGTCGATCTACGCCATTCTCCTCGTCGCCGGCTATGGAACCTGGCGAACTTTATGGGGCCATGACGGGCGGGATCTGACCCGGCAGCTTTCACTGGCCGGCGGGGATCTCGACGATCAGAACAAATCCATCGTCCGACTGCGCGGAGCTTTCAATCAGACGCAGTTGGTTTTGCGTGCCAATGAGTCGGTGAATGGGCAGCCGGATTGGAGCGTGCTTCTGGTGCTGGTCGCCAGGTTGCGCGGCGATGAAGTCGTCCTCAATCATTGCGCTTTGGACGCGGTTCAAGCACCGGCACAGGCAGTTGCCGCCGGTGGGGCGGAAGCCATCGCCACTCCGCTGTTGAAACTCCACGGCTACGGGAAGACGCCGACGGCGGTTTCGCAATTCGCATTGCGCCTGGAGCAGACGGGGTTGTTCGAATCGGTGGCGCTACTGAAGACCAACCGCGAGCCATTCCTGGCGGGCGAGGCGATCGCTTTCCGCGTCGAATGCCGATTGAAATTCAGTGTCACTCCATCGGCCCCGCTGAAAGCGAAACCATCGGTTACCGCGCGGCGCGAGGAAGGCGAACCGGTCGCGGAAATTTCGGATCCGGGGGACAACACACCATGACTCCATCCGCAAAACAGCATTCGAACAGCCCCGCGACTGCGACATCGGTCCCGCGCAAACCCGGCATCCAGGCCTCCGCCCACCAGATCGATGCGGTGGGAATCATCGGGATGGCGGCGATTTCCGCGCTCGTCTATGGCTTGGGAATCAATCCCCTGTTGGAACGGCACGCGCTGGCCATCCATCAGCAGCAGGAAATGACGGGGATTCGCGAGAAGGCGAATGAATCGCAAAAAATTCTGGCCGACTTGCAGAAGCAGTCGACCGCCGTCGCCCAACAGTTGGAAGCCAGCCCGCTGCGACTCCAGCCGGTCTCGCTTTTGAATCAACGGTTGGCGTTGTTGACGGATCTGGCGATGCAGGGCGGGGCGACGCTGGATGATTTGCAACCCGGTAAAAGCAGCGCCGGCTCGCGATTCGATGCCCTGCCCATTCATGTGGCGGGAACCGGTTCGTTCCCGGCATTCACGGCCCTGATGCATCGCCTTCACATGGAATTTCCGGACACGGGCGTCAGCACTTTTGAGATGTCGGGCACACCCCAAGAAGATCCGACGAAGTCGAAGTTCAGCGTCGAGTTGCTCTGGTACACCGAACCTTTGAAGCGTGCCGCGAATCGCGTCAAGGGCACGGCGGGGCCGAGCGACAAACCGGGCGAAATGACGAACGACGACGGTGGGAAAGGAAGTGCGAAATGAAGTTGACGCGAACGCAAAAGATCTACGCGACGGTCATGGCGCTGGCCGCCGGCGCTTTGGTGTGGGATCGCGCCGGCGGCGCTCCGGCAACGGCCGAGGCGAGTGCGGGCAAGGCATTGCTGTTGCAAACTTCAGCCAAGGCCGTCGCGGAAACCCGATCGAGCCGCGAGGATTCCAATACTTCCTTCGCGGCGTCGGCGGCGGGACATCGCTTTCGGCAGCGTTTGGCGATTCTGGCGCGCGATGAGCAGTTGGACCCGAACCTGTCGACGAATGCATTTGCGCTTTCGACAAAATGGGTGACCAAGCCGGTCGATCCCACGTCGTCGGTCGTCGGTCCGCCGCTGCCGGGACTGAATGAAAAGCGGCTCGATGCCTTTCGCCAACATCATCTAGCGGCGGTCATGGTCGGGCATCGCGGTTATGCCAATGTGGATGGGCAAGGCGTCTTCGTCGGCGAAACCTTCGACGAATTCAGGCTTCTGTCGGTCACCAAGTCCGCAGCCCGATTCGGTTTCGAGGGGCTCGAGGTGGAACTTCATCTGCTCGCGGATGCGAAGCTCAACCACAAGGGTTCAGTCATCGAGAACGCCGTACCTCGAAACGGCACCATCCCGTTAAAATGAAAATTCGAGCGACACCGGTTTTAAGTCAGTTGTATTTCTCGCCGATGAAAATGATGTTGTAAGTGTTCGAAATGTAAAGGGGCGGGAGAAAGATCAAGGAGAGTGTCATGGGAAACGGAACGAAGAAGAACGGTTTGAACGGAACCCGCAATCGATTGACGGGATTCAGTTTGATTGAGTTGGTGATTGTTGTGGTGATCATCGCGATCATCGGGGCGATCGCGATTCCGAAGATGAGCCGCGGAGCGGCGGGTGCGGGCGATTCGGCGCTGATCCAGGATTTGTCGGTCCTGCGCAGCGCGCTGGACCTGTACCAGACGGAGAACGGCGGTGGGTATCCCACCGTCGGCAACCTGGCAGTGGCGATGACGGGATACAACGACGGCCTGAACAGCACCCCACAGGCGGCCAAAGATGCAACGCACATTTACGGGCCGTATCTCCGCAGCGTTCCCACGCTGCCGGTGGGCGCATCCAAAGGCGGCGTGTTGTTCGCCAATGTCTACACCATCCCTGCCGCAACGCCTCAGACATCGGTCGGTTGGATCTACATCCAGGCGACAGGCACGATCTTGTCGAATACGACCGCAGGTGAAGTCGATACCAAGGGCATTGCTTACAATCCGAATTACTAACCGATTGATGGCCATGAAAAAACCGGCGCTTTGCAAAAGCGCCGGTTTTTCCTACACTCTCCGACTATGGCCAAGGCACGCGCAATCGTCAAACGCCGCAAGGCGGTTCGGAACATCCGCAAGATCACCAAGACCATGCAGATGATCGCGACGGCAAAGTTCCAAAAATCGCTCAAGCGGGCAGTCGGAACCAAGCCGTATACCCGGAAGGTGCGAGAGCTTGTGGCTGAATTGGCCGCCAGCGTGGGTGACGTGAAGCACCCGTTGCTTCGGCAGCCGACGGATGCCGATCGAACCAGCCGTATTGCGCTGGTGGTCATCACCAGCAACCGCGGGTTAGCCGGTGCCTACAACGGCAGCGTTCTCCGCGCCTCCACCGCCTTCATCCGCCAGCAGGAGGCGGAGGGGAAGGCGATTGATCTGTACGTCTCCGGCAAAAAAGGGATCGGATATTTCAACTACCAGAAACGGCCGATCACGCAGAGATACGACCAGTTCGGCGACA
>JANXVV010000079.1 GCA_025351525.1 Humisphaera sp.
GAGAATCTCCGGCTTGTCGTTATACAGATGCTCGAAGATCGCCCCATGCCGTTTCCGCAATCGCTGCCGGGCCGTCAACTTCTGGACTTTGCGAAGCAACGGCGTCCCCAGCCCCTTCACGCGGATCGTCTTCCCCGCGATCTGATAATTCGGATTCCCCGCCGTCAGAGGATCCGCACCCGCGAGCGCAATGGCACACACCTCATGCCCCAATGCCTCCAGCCCGAGAATATCGTTCACGATGAACGTCTCGCTGGTGCAGGGGAAGGAGTTGATGATGTACCCGATGCGCATAAAATCAAGTTGCCAGTTGTTAGTTGCCAGTTGTTAGTAAATGCAGTTGTCCGGTGCATTTCACTGGCAACTGGCAACTTCCTCCTCTTACAACTTCCTTTCACCCCCACTGCTTCTTCCTGCTCCCATGCCATTGAATGAAGCACATGGCGATGGGGAAGCAGAACTCTTTCCAGTTCCGCAATTTTCGCTTCATGAACGCGTCGACGATGATGGCGTATCGGCCGGGTTGTATCAAATCGCGCAGCATCTGCCGAAACGTGTAAGGCCAACCGAGCTGCGCCCAACCCATCGCGAAGCTGCCGTTGCGGTCGTAGAGTTGCTTCCAGGTGTAGTCGTGCCCGTGATAGCTTAACGCGGATTCCACCTGCATCATGCGGAAGCCATTCCGGTGCAGTTTGACCTGCATCACGCGATCCTCAATCGCTTCGACATCGCCAAACCGCAATTTTTCCCATGTCGCCCGGCGGAGAGCCAGGTCGGCGCAGCTCAATCCGATATTCCCGTTCGCCCGATCGAATCGAATCGCGACGGTGCGCAGCCAGGAGCCATGGTAGTCCCAATAAAACGTGTACCCACCGGGTGGCTCGGCCTGTTCACCAATCGTCGCATCGGCTTTATTTTCGAGGATCGGTCGAACCAGACCTTGAAGCCATTGCGCGTTGGACGGCACCACATCCTGGCTGATGGTGACGATCACTTCACCGCGACAGTTCTCAAACAGCGCATCGCGGGCCGATCCGAATTTAAATTTTTTCGGCTTGTACGGGACGACTCGAGCCCCCTGCTCGATGGCGTATTGATCGGTGCCATCCCTGCTCGCGGAATCGAGTAAGACCACCTCGAAAGGCCAAGGAACTTGCTGGGCTTTGAGAGCAGCCATCACCTCGTGAAATAACCGGCCCGCGTTGCGCGTGAGGATGCCGATGGACACTTTGGGCGAGGGGTTCGTTGAATCGAAAGGCATTAAGATAATTCGGGATGATTCCGTAGCCTGGGCTACCGGCCCATGCTACATTTTTTAAGCCGCACGATCTCGGGCGTCGCTGCGGCTTGCGGCGCCCGGCGTCTTACTGACGACGGGAACCGGATCGGCCTCGACCGGCAACTGCGGAGCGGGGACGGGTTGGCCCCAGTCGTGCATCAGCCCAAACACGCCGGGGATCGGAACCTGTTCATTGACGACGAACCGCACTTTCTTCAACGTGTCGAGAGCCTGCCCGCTGTCGGCATTGCTGATCGTCACGCTCCAGGCATACACATTGGGTTCGACCAGCAGCGAGTGAATTTTCAGATCGACATGGCCGGTGCCTTCGATCGGGTCCATGACGAACTTCCCCGCCGCCGTGCTGCACGCGGCGGCAACATAGTCCTCCGTCGCCCAGAGCAGCTCGACATTGAATTCCGGTTTCGCAATCCGTTCGCGCGCATGATAGTGAATGCGAACCGTTTGCGCGTCGCCCGTGCCAAACACCTCGCAGGGTTCACCGGCGGCGTCCAGCAGTTGCGCGCCGGTGATCGCCAGGCTGCTCTCCGGTTTGCTGACCAGTTCGATCGCCGCCTGCTTTTCCTGTTCGATCTTGATTTTCTCACCGACGATGCGGTGATATTCCTCGATCACTTTGATCGTCGGTCCCTGCATCATCGCCTGTCCCTTGTAGAGCATCAGGCAACTCTGGCAGAGATTGCGAACCTCGGAAAGATTGTGGCTGACCAGGATCATCGTCACGCCGTTGCGCAACATCTTGTTCATCCGGTTCAGGCAGCGATTGCGGAACTCGGTATCGCCGACGGCCAGCACTTCATCGACCAGCATGACATCCGGCTCGATGAACGCCGAGACCGCGAACCCCAGCCGCACCGCCATGCCGCTACTGTAGCGTTTGACGGGCGTGTCGATGAACTCGGCGACGCCGGCGAATTCGACGATGTCGTTGAACTTGCTCGCCACTTCCTTGCGAGTCATGCCGAGGATCGAACCGTTCAGATAGATATTCTCGCGGCCAGTCAGATCGGGATGAAATCCCGCGCCGACTTCAATCAGCGCGCTGAGTCGGCCGCGCACGCGATACGTCCCGCGCTCGGGGCGGAGAATGCCGCTGAGGAGTTTCAGCGTGGTGCTTTTACCCGATCCGTTCGGGCCGATGATCCCCATCGATTCGCCCTTGTGCAGCTTGAAACTGACGTCCTGCACGGCCCAGAATTCCTGGCTCTTGAGCGCGATTTCCTCCGCCGTCTGCTTCTTGCCGAAGGGCCAGCATTTTTTGGCCATCGCCGGAATGAAGTCGCGCAAGCTCGTGTGCTGCTCGCCACGGGCGAACTTTTTATAGACGTGGTCGAATTCAATGACGGGATCGGGCATAAGAGTAGTTGTTAGTGGAAAGTTGTTAGTGGTTAGTTGTCTATTATCAATTGCCGAGTCGCATCGCCAGTGAACGATCCAATGGAGCCTTCCGCATTTACTAACCACTGGCAACTACCAACTGGCAACTTCCTCAAACATACTCCGCAAACTTAAATTCCGCTTCGTGAAACATTCGCCAGCCACCGACGAAAACAATCAGTGCCAGGATCGCGGCGGTCGCTAAACCGAGCGGATCGTTCAATGGATGGCCCATGAGGCAATCGCGGTAGGCATTCAGAATGCCAACCATCGGATTTAACTGAATCAACCATTTCAGAGCGGGATGATGCTCGAAGTGGAACTGGTAACCGATGTTCGTGCCGAAGAACCAGAACTGGAGCACGAAGGTCATCAGATATTTCACATCGCGGAAGAAGAGGTTGGCCATGGAGATGATCAGTGCCAGGCCGGCCGCGAGAAACAATTGAATGATCAACACGAGCGGCAGGAGAACCAAGTGCCTGCTGATCGACACTCGCGGGTCGGTAATGACATAAAAGAGATAGACGGGAATGAAAATCGACAGTGAAACGCTGAAATCGACCAGCGCCCCGGCCACCGTGCCGAGCGGGAACACTTCACGCGGGAAGTATATTTTCGTCACCAGTCGGCTGTTGCGGGTCAGGCTTTCAACGCTTGAGGCGAGAATCGAGTTGAAGAGCGTCCAGGGGATCACTCCTGATAAAATGAACAGGAAAAACGGGATGTTGTCATATTTTTCCGGGTCGACCGTACCCCCCAGCACCGCAAATTTGAAGACGACAAACAGCACGAGGGTTTGGGCCAACGGCATGAGAAATGCCCAGGCAACCCCGAGCAGAGATTGCTTGTAGCGGACGCGGATATCACGCCAAGCCAGCATGGCCAGCAGGCCGCGATAGCGCACCAGTTCACCGAACATTTCACCCATGACTGCCATCATTCTATACGTCCTCCGGCACTATCTTAGGCGGTTTGTCCGGTTTGCGTAACCGAAGTTCACCGACCGAAGGCTCGCCGTGCAAACATCATCGACCTTTCGCCCATCGGCGTTCAAGGCCGAATCGGTGAATTCCGGGGCGATTTATCGGCATTTCGAAGTTATCGGACGTATCAAATGCGACAGCGGAGCATTTAAGAGAATCAAAAGCATGTCATCCTGAGGTACTCCGAAGGATCTCGTTTCACCGACAAAAAATGCAGATTCTTCGGAGTACCTCAGAATGACAATTTAGCGATCAGCTCAAAGCAAGCCATCCATGACCTCGACGATCCTGCCTGAACATTCAAGCCAACACCGCCAAGCTCCGCAACGACTTCGGCAGCGAGAACGACACATCCTCTTCCACCAACGTCCGGGTTTCGACGACGCCGTTGAACTCGACTTTGAGCCGTTCGATCAACCCGTTGACAAGGTGATCCGGTGCCGATGCTCCTGCCGTCACCAACACCGCTTGTTTGCCCTTCAGCCAGGCCGGATCCATCTCGGCGGCATCGTCGATCAGATAACCGGGAATGCCGTTCGCATCGGCGGTTTCGACCAGCCGCTTGGAGTTCGAGCTGTTCTTACTCCCAATCACCAACACCAGTTCCACCTCCGGCGACAACACGCTCACCGCGTTCTGCCGATTCGTCGTCGCATAGCAAATGTCTTCCTTCGGCGGGGAAATGATGTGCGGAAACTTCACCTTCAACGCATCCACAATCCGATTCGCATCATAAATACTCAACGTGGTTTGCGTCACATACGCCAACTTGCGGTCGGCGGGAATGTTCAGCTTCTCCACTTCCTCCGGTGACTCCACCACCAGCATCGAATCCGGTGCTTCCCCAATGGTGCCGATCGCCTCATCGTGATTTTTATGGCCGATGAAGATGATCAGGTAACCGTCCTTCGCAAATCGCAGCACTTCAAGATGCACCTTGGTGACCAGCGGACAGGTGGCGTCCACCTCCACCAGTTGCCGATCTTTCGACTGCCGTCGCACGTCCGGGGAGATGCCGTGCGCGCTGTAGACGACGACACCGCCTTCGGGGACTTCTTCAATATAGTTGACGAACGTCACGCCCCGCTGCTCGAAATCCTGCACGACGTGCTTGTTGTGGACGATCTCGTGAAACACATAGATCGGCGAGCCCTTGAGCTCGAGCACCTGGTTGACGCAGTCGATCGCCATGTTCACCCCGGCACAGAAGCCGCGCGGGTTGGCGAGAATAATTTTCATGGGCGGGGTATTGGAAGGCTTCATTGAGGGTCTACGCTCCGGGTTACGCCGCGGTTTGCTGGCCGAGGCAACGGAGAATTATAGTCAGGGTGAGTGATTTTGCACGAATTGCGCTTCTGGCTTTCCGGTCCCCTCCCCCCATGTACTCATGGGGGGAGGGTTAGGGTGAGGGGTATTTCTTCGTGGCGAGAAAACGTTCCATTCCTCGACTCGGCAGAGGCAAAAGGCAAGACCCCTTACCCTAACCCTCCCCCCCGGCGTACCGGGGGGAGGGGACCGGAATTTTCAAATGCGATGGCCCAGCTTTTACCGCTGCAATTTGGCTTGGGATCGCCGAGCTGTAATTCGTTTTCGGAAGTTCAAGGCGGGTTTCTCGATCGCGTAGTACATTGCCGCGCCGATGGCGATCGAGAACATCAGATAGACAAAGACCATGATCGGAAAATGCAACGGCGAATCCCACAACTTAATGCGGTTGCGCGCTTTCATGACCATCAACTGGGCGAGAGGTTGATGCCATAGATAGATGGAATAGCTCCAGATTCCGACATGGGCCAAAAAGCGTACCGGGAGGCTGACGTGTCGATCGACGGTTGCCGATTTCCACTGCCCGGCCCACCAGGCCAGCAGGACGAATCCCGTGCAACCCAGCGCGGCCAGCGTGTAACCCCAGATGACCAGGAACGGAGGTGACTCTTCCCTACGCAGTGCTGTCGGAAGCAGAGCGCTTAAACTTGCGATCAGAATGACCAGCCAGTATCGCATCAACTTTTCAACCCCCGCCCGAAACTGCACCACGAAGTACGCCGCCAGTACACCGAACATCGGTTCATCGATCCGCAGATGGGTGGGGAAATAATTTCGCCAGGGGTCGTATTGATTGGCCGTCGCCGGTGCGTTGGCGTAACGAAAGCCGAAGCAGATGATGGCGATCGCGAGCACGATCCAAGGCAGGCTTCTGATGGGTCCGCCGTTTTTGCCGTCCCCCAGTTTCAACGAGATCAGCAAAAGGATCGGAAAGATCAGGTAAAAATGGACGATGGAGACCAATGTCCAGGTCTGAATCACCGCACCCGCCCCAAATCCGGGATCGACGTAATTCTGCACATGGGCTAAATAGGGCCACATGTTCAGCAGCCTTGCCGGAGTCGTGGTCATTTCCTCCAAACCGGCCGGCATCAAGTGAAATCGTTGGACGAAGTGATACCACTGCCAGCCGAACAGCACGACAAGGAAATAAGACGGCCACAGCCGCAACGCCCGCCTGAGATAGAATCGCCCGACCGCGAGGGTGCCGGTGGATTGATGTTCGCTGAGCAGTAATTTGCCGATGAGGAAACCGCTGAGTACATAGAACAGATCGACACCGATCAAACCCATCTGGCGAAAGATGAACCAGACCCGCCATGCAATCGCATGATCGTCAATGCGGAACGGGATATGGCCGTAAAGCACAAGTAAAATGGCAAAGGCTCGAAGAACGTCGAGGCTCCATACACGGTTGGCGTCGAGCGGGAGCAACCCGCGTGCGGGCGAGCAGGCAGGTGGGGGCACTTTGAGAGTGGATGTTGCAACTGCGAAAATTTTGCACCTCTGAAAACCTGTCTGCGTATCGGAAGGCTTGGATTGTATACCGTAACTGTCGACGGAGGATAAGTCACGATGGAGCCGTCGGTTCTCGCGCTTTGATACGTAGAACAACGTGGCATGGGCGTCTCGCCCATGCATTTTTCCGATCAAAAAACATGGGCGAGACGCCCATGCCACCTAATTTTAAAAGCCCCGGCGAATTCCGCAGTTCAATATTCGCTCAAGTCTTATGATCGAACCGAATGCCCGCTTCACTTGAGCGCACGGCGTCCGTGGTCGATAACACATCAACATGAGAATCGGTCTGGTCACCTACGAGTATCCCCCGCAGCAGGGCCTGGGCGGCGTCGGTTCGTACATGTTTCGCCTCGCGGGCGCGCTCGGGCAGGCCGGGCATCAGGTCCACGTCATCGCCGGGCCTTCGCATCTTGGGCCCGTCGAGCAACCCAATGTCCATCTTCACCGCATCTCGGCTCAGCATATTCTCCGCAGTGGAAATCGCGCGGTGCGATGGCTTTATTGGCGCGGTTTCGCCCGGGCCATGAACTGGATGCACCCGGCCATCTGGCATTGGCTTAAATGGGACATGGCTACATTCGACGCGATCGAGCAACTGCATTCGGCTCACCCGTTCGATCTCATCGAGGTTCCCGAACACGCCGCCAACGGTTGGATGGCCGGCAGAATCCATCGCTGGCCGATCGTGATGCGCATCCATTGCCCGTGGGATCTTTTCGTTCGCGTCAACCGCTTCCCATTCAATCCGATGCATCGCCTGTTGGCCCATCTGGAACGACAAACCGTGGCCACCGTGCCGGATTGCATCACCGTGCCGAGTCGGGCGATGGAGCGGGAATTATCGCGCTCCTGGAAGATGCGCCGCCCGCCGCGCATCGTGCCGAATTTTATGGATGTGCCGGAAACCGCCGCGCCGCTTCCGCCGGAAGATGGCGTGCAGAACATCGTCTGCATCGGTCGAATTGAGCCGCTCAAAGGGCAGGATGTTCTGGTGCGGGCTTTCAATTCGATCGCCCGCAAACACCCGCGCGCTCGATTGAAACTGGTCGGCCCGGATCGCTGGCCCGGCAAACATCGATTCGCCGATTTACTACCACGACTTTCACCGGACCCTGCCATTCGGGCTCGGATCGATTTAGCGGGCACGATCCCGCTGAATGGGATTCCCGCGATTTTGCGGGAGGCGCGGGTTTGCGTCGTTGCCAGTCGGGGATTTGAAAGTTTTTCCTTCGCCGCGCTGGAAGCAATGGCGCATGCCCGCCCGTTGGTCGCCACTCGTGTCGGGGCGATTCCCGAGTTGATCCATCCGGAACAGAATGGATTGATCGTTCCCGCCGAAGACCCCGCGCTGCTCGCATCGGCCATCGATCGCCTGCTGCAAGATCGCCGTGCCAGCGAGGAATTTGCCCGCGCGGGACATGCGATGGCGCGAGAGCGGTATCACACCCCACGCGTGTTGCCGCAAATCATGAGCGCGTACGAAGACGGTAGCGATTACTTTTATCAAGTGCGATCGGCCGGGGCGGAGCGCACGGCTCAACAGTGGCGCAGAGCGTTGGACGCGGCGCGGGACTGGATAGATGAAACAAAACCGACTTCGATTGTTTAGCGGTCTCGCTTGCGAGTCGTTTTCCGGAGCGCATCCTACAAAACGCGCCTCGCAAGCGAGACGGCTAAATAAGAGGGAACCTGCAAGCCACTCTTTCCAAACTTAGCTTCAGCAACTACGATCAAAGCCAACCGGGTTATGATCGTTTTCCCCTGCCAAACCTGTCAGACTTCGCTCAGCGCCGATGATGCGCAGGCGGGTAAGCTCGTTCGGTGCCCTACCTGCTCGGCCACCGTGCGCGTGCCCACCCATCAACTGAAGCCGCAATTGCAACCGGTAGCCTCCGGCGGACCGGGTCTCTCATTGCCGCCACAGTTAACCGCCAATCCCACGCGCATGGGTGGTTTTCGGGCAGGGGGCGGGAAACGCTACGGATTTAATTGCGGCTACTGTTCCTCCCGCCTTGAAGCCACCGAATCGATGGCCGCCCAGGAAGGCCAATGCCCCACGTGCGGCAACAATATCACCATCCCCATCCTCGACCGCTACGGTCGACTCATCGACCCAAAGACCCGGCAGATCATCAAGCAGGACCCGCACCCCGTTCACGCCTATGCCGCCGCCGGCGACCGGGCGCCGAAGATTCTCCGCCAAACGGATGGCGGGCAAAATATCCAGTGCCCGCGCTGTTCCTCGGTCAGTCCGATCAGTGCCAACAACTGTAAAAGTTGCGGCATGCCCTTCACGATGGAAGGCACGACGATCGAAGCCTCCGGTGCCAGCAATGGATTTTGCGTCGCCTCACTCGTGCTGGGCATCATCGGCATTCCCGCCGGTTGCACGATCATCACCCCGCTGCTGGCAGTCATCTTCGGCATCATCGGTTACAATCAGGTTTCCAAGTCTGGTGCTCAGGGGGGTGGAAAAGGGATGGCCATCGCCGGAATCATCTGCGGTTCGATCGGCTGCATCATCGGAGTGATGGTCGATTTCCACTTTTAAGGGCGTGCGACGGTCGGGGCGTTGGTCTGCCACTGCTTAATCTGTTGCAGCGCCCAGGTCATGTCCTCGTCGTTCAGCGGTGGAAACGGAAGTTGGGTGTAGTCGGTGCGGTCATATCTGCCACGAACATAGGCGTCGTCCAAAAGTGATTGTAAATCCAACGTGGCATCGGAATCGGTCGGCCGAAGTGGAACGCGAATGCGTGGTAGGCGGGATCGCAGGAAAATGGGGTAGTATTCCGCCTCCTGGGCCATTCGTCGCCAGCCTCGACGAACGCAGACTTTATAAGTCGTTTGCAAAGCTCCGGAAATGGCGGTGAGTGGGATATCGATCAGATGTCTGCCCTGACGCAACAAGTCGATCTCCAGTACGCTGACTCCCGCGCGATGATATTCCCGACGTTTCTGAAGGTAATCGCGGCGCGGGCCTGATTGCAGCTTGTTCGTGGGGCTGAACACTTCAATGGCAGTAATGATTTTTTGGTTGCCCTTCGCTTCCACGATCTCAATAAACCCCTCTGCCGGCAAATCATCCTTGAGACTAAACACGATGGGTTCATCGACCAACGCAACAGCCACGCCACCCCGTCCCATAGTGCCTTCGCGCGGTTCAGTGCGTTGTGATGATCTCATTTCAAGCACGGAAACATCGGGGATTATCTGGCGTGCTCCACCGTCGATGTATCCGACGTAGATACGCTCATCGATGCGCGCGATCAAATCCTCCGGCAACTGATCGTTCAGGGAATCACGGGCGAACCCAATCAGCGAATGCTGAATATCTCCCCAACGCCTTTCAAGCCAGGGATCCATGCCGGGAAATGGGCCGCGTCTATTCATGGGGTGAATTATACCATGGAGAATGGGCTGCGGAAAACCCGAACCCTACCGCGCTGATGCAGAACCAGAGTGGTTGACATTTTCAGAACAGGGCCGCAATAACTCCGCGTCTGGGGTGGGTGCCACGGGTCGCGGTACTCCGAGTCGTCATGTGCGGCGTACCGCACACACGCGACGCTGGGCACGCTACCGCGTGCAAATGACCGCGATTTGCACGTACTTCGTACTAACTGGCGGTCATTTTCGGAGCAGACCTGTGCTTGCTCGATGTGCCGTCTATTGAATCGTCAGCGTGAAATACGTGAGATTTGCCGCCGTCAAAAGCCAGCAACCGATCGCCCAGCGCCGTCGTACCGGCGGCGAAAGACGCCGAATGAGTCGCCATGTTTTAAGCCAGGCAAATAATGCGATCCCCTCGACGATGAAACCGACCGCATTGCACGTTAAAAATTTCATTTCCATCCCACCGCGGCCCCGCATCACAAATGCCGCGTAGATCAGAAGAAGCCCATTCAGCCCCACGCCGGCAGACAATCCCACCAGTCCGGCGATCAGGGCGGCGATTCGCGGTTCCACCATATTCACGCGAATGACCAGTTGATCGCCGCACTCCGGACATCGATCTCCCACCAGATCACGCAAATTATAATCGCAGCGAGGACAGGGAACATCCCGACCCGCCAGATAGCGAAGCAGCAGGTCGCGATCCGCGCCGGTGTCGATGAGCAGTTCATCAACCAATTAAAGTTCCCTTTGTGCTGGGCACTTCCTGGTTTCGCGGATCGTGGCTGACGGCCTGCCGCAATGCTTTGGCGGTGGCCTTGAAGACGGCTTCGGCGATGTGGTGATTGTTCGTCCCATACGGCACGCTGATGTGCAGATTCGCTTTGGCGTTGACCGCCAGGGACTTGAAAAACTCTTCGACCAACTCGACGGGGAATCCACCGATCGTTTCACTGGTGAACTTCACATGGTAGACAAACGCCGGCCGACCGGAGAGGTCAATCGCGACCTGCGCCAGCGTTTCATCCATCGGCACGATCGCCCAGCCATATCGAAAGATGCCGCGCTTGTCGCCGATCGCTTTTTCGATGCCCTGCCCGATGACGATGCCGACATCCTCCACGGTGTGGTGCGGATCGACATGCAGATCACCTTCCGCCTTCACGTTCAGATCGATCAGGCTATGCCGACCCAGCAAATCGAGCATGTGATCAAAAAACCCGACGCCCGTTTCGGCGGTGGTCTTTCCGGAACCATCGAGGTTCAACACCATGCGGATTTTGGTCTCTTTAGTCTGACGTGAAATTTCTGCGGTTCGATCCATGGGGGGGGTCAGGACTGAGGACCGAGGACTGATGACTGAGTGAAGAGCGGCCAACCCGATTCTTTTACTTAGTCCTTAGTCCTCAGTCCTCAGTCCTCCTTAATTTCATGCTGCTTTTTCGGCAACGGTCAGGGCTTTGATCCCGCCGATGAGCGCGTTGTTTTCCTGGCTCGTGCCGATGGTGATGCGGATCTTATCGGTTAAGCCGGGCTTGTCGAAATAGCGGACGAGGATGCCCTGTGCTTTCAATCCCTGATAAGCCTCACGGCCCCGGCCTTCGGGGCAGATGGCGAAAATAAAGTTAGCATGGCTCGGCAGCACGGTCCAACCCAGTTGCGATAGTTCAACCGAGACGCGCTGCCGTTCCTCACGGACGTGGTTCCAACTGTTGCGCGCGTGCTCCTGATCCAGAATCGCCGCCGTCGCCGCCACGATGGAAATCGCGTCGCAATTATAACTGTCCTTGACCTTCATCATTTCGTGAATGACCTGCGGCTGCGCCACCGCATACCCGAATCGCAGCCCCGCGAGCGAATAACCCTTGCTGAACGTCCGCGAAATTACGATGTTCCCGTTGTCCTTCACCAGACTCAGACAATTGTCATCCGCGAAATCGACATAGGCCTCATCAATCAGCACCAGCCCCGGAAACGCCCTGGCGAGTTCGGCCATCTTGGAAGGCGGGACCATCGTGCCGGTCGGCGCATTGGGATTGGCCAGATAAATCGCCCTGGCCTTGGTCGCCAGCAGCGCCTCGATCGGGAGCGCGTAATCTTTCTCCCACGGCACGGTGATGAACTTCGCCTCCTGCAACTGGGCCAGAATGGGATAGAGCGAATAGGTTGGATCGGGAACGGCTAGAATGTCTCCATGGGCCAGAAACGTGCGCGTGGCGATGGTGAGAATGTCATCGCTTCCATTGCCAGCGAGGATCATGTTCGGCGTGATCCCCAGCACCTTGGCGGCGGCGGCGCGGAAACCATCCGCGGTGGGATTCGGGTATCGCCGCAGCATCTCCGGCTCGACTTCGCGGATCGCCTGAATCACTTTGTCGCTGGGCTTGAAAGGGTTCTCGTTGGTGTTGAGCTTCACGACGCGCTCCCCGAACGCCGGTTGCTCACCGGGCGTGTACCCTTCGATCTGACGCACCATGGGACGAACGAATGTGGGAGCCATGCGTGGCATTCTAATAATAAAGCGTATGAAGCGACAAGGTGAGAATGAGGAATTGAAAAGTATCGAGATACATTTTCGCAGCATGGGCTACCAGCCCATGGTCGTGGTGCCCCACTTTCGCGTTCCATCGGCGCATGATAAATTGACGATCCAATCGACGGGCATTTATCGGAGAAGTGAATGAGGCTTGCCGAGCGAAATGATTTTTTGGAGGTGGCATGGGCGTCTCGCCTGTGCTTTTTCGTAAAAAACAAAAGCATGGGCGGGACGCCCATGCCACCTTGCATCCTCATCCTTTTTTTGCTCTCACTCATCGGTTCCATCGCGCATGCCGAAGTTCCCGCACCGCTCCCGTCGTTCGCCGAGCCGGCGATTTCACCGGATGGTTCGGAGATCGCTTTTTCCAGCGGGGGAGATATCTGGACGGTTCCCATCGTTGGCGGAGAGGCGCGTCTGCTCATCTCGCATCCCGCCAACGAATCGCGGCCTGTCTATTCGCCGGACGGAAAATCGCTCGCTTTCATTTCCACTCGCTCCGGCAACGGGGACATCTATCTTTTGCGTTTGGAAAGCGGCGAGGTCACTCGCCTGACTTGGAATGATGGCCGTGAGGAATTGGATGGTTTCTCAGCGGACGGGAAGTACGTTTACTACTCGACCACCGGCACGGACCTCGGTGGATCGAACCACGATATCTACCGGGTCAGCGTCAATGGCGGCACGCCGATGCCGATGGTTGCCGATCGATACGCCAATGAATTTCAGGCCGCCTCCAGCCCGGATGGATCGGCGCTCGCGTTTTGCGCCGGCGGCATCGCCGCGCGCGAATGGTGGCGAAAAGGGCACAGCCATGGCGGCGAGAGTGCGCTATGGCTCATGCGGGCCGCGAGAAATCCTTCAAGCGATGGTCCTGCTTTCAAACAGCTTTCACCCAATGGCTCGCGCGACCTGTGGCCCATGTGGAGCGCCGATGCCAGGACGCTCTATTATGTCTCCGATCGCAACGGTTTCCAGAACATCCTCGCGCGGTCGGTGAGCGACAGTGCGGATGTCGTCGGCGAACCGCTGACGCGCTTTCGCGCCGGCAGCGTCTCATGGCCGACGATTTCACGCGACGGCAAGACGATCGTGTTCGAGCGCAATTTTGCGATCTGGAAAATTGACGCCGCCAACGGCAGCACCCGCGAGATTCCGATCAAGCTGCGCGGCGCCTTCGGAGCCACCGGTGCCGAACACCTCAATTACGGTGGCGGTATTTCGGAAATCGCCGTCTCCCCGGACGGTCGCAAGATCGCCTTCGCGGTACACGGGAAAATATTTGCAACCGGCGCCCGCGAGGGTGGCGAGGCGGTGCGCATCACGCACGCGGACGGGATGGAATCGCATGTGGTCTGGTCGCGCGACAGCCGCCGGCTGGTGTTCACCTCCGACCGCGAGGGAACTCGCCATCTGTTCCTGTACGAGTTTTCAACCGGCAAGGAATTCCGCCTCACGCACGGCACCGAGGACGACACCGCCCCGTGCTTCGGTCCCGACGACAATCGGCTTGCCTTTCAGCGAGGTGGGAATGAATTGCGTTGGATCGACATCTTCACGCAAAAAGAAAAATTGCTGGCCAGTGGACAGGGCTTCGAGCGCGCGCCTTTCGACCGGGCCTCGTCTCCACTGGCCTGGTCGCCAAAGGGCGATTGGCTTGCTTATACAGCGGTCGGCAAGCGGGGATTCAGCAATCTGTGGGTCGTCTCCGTGAATGGCAGTGACGAGCCAAAGCAGGTAACCTTTCTGCCCAACTCCTTCGCGCACGCAGTGTCGTGGAGCCCGGATGGAACGTACCTGCTTTATGGCACCGGGCAGCGCACCGAGGATTATCAGTTGGCGAAAGTGGATTTGATTCCAAGGACGCCGCGATTCCGCGAGGATCAGTTCCGCGATCTGTTTCGCGAGGTGCCGCGACCGACACTTCCCCGCACGGTGGTTCCGATTCCGCCCGATCCCCATCCCCCGACC
This sequence comes from Humisphaera sp., assembly GCA_025351525.1. Taxonomy (GTDB): domain Bacteria; phylum Planctomycetota; class Phycisphaerae; order Tepidisphaerales; family Tepidisphaeraceae; genus JANXVV01. The sequence goes on from JANXVV010000079.1 coordinate 14,411, forward strand.
ACGGGGCCCACCAGTTCGCCGTCCACATTTGCGTGGCCGTCCACGATGCCCGCGACTTTGCCGGCGACGATGCCTGTTCGAGCGACTCCAATCGCCCTCCCGATCGAAACCCGCGCCGATACCAGGATCGTGTTCGACGGCATTCGTCAAAGGCTCACCCTTCTTCCCGTCGGCATGGATGTGGATTACCAGACCATCAGCCCCGACGGCAAGAGCGTGCTGCTGGTCGGCACCGCCGGAGGACAGCAGAATTTGTACACCTACGCGCTCGATGATTACGCGAGCGGCGCATCGGTGGCCCGGCAACTGACCAGCACGCCGGGGTCGAAGAGCCACGTGCAGTTTTCGGCGGACGGACGGGAGATTTATTACATCGACAACGGGCGAATCAATGCCGTTCAACTCGATACCCGCCTGTCCCGCTCGATCTCCGTCGCGGCGGAAATGGACGTCGATTTCGCTGCCGAAAAATGGACGGTGTTTCGGCAGGCGTGGAATTATTTCTCGGACAATTTCGCCGACCCGAAATTCAACGGCGTCGATTGGGTCGCGGTCCGAAACGCCTACGCCCCGCGCGTCGCGGGGGCGCGCACGGCGGAAGAACTGCGTCGAATTCTGTCGTACATGCTCGGGGAACTGAACGCCTCGCACGTCGGCATTTACGCGCCCGCCAATACCTCGCGCACCACCACCGGGCATCTGGGGCTTCGGTTCGACCGATTCACCTATGAAACCACCGGCTCGCTGAAAGTGATCGAAGTTTTCCCACTCGGGCCGGCGGCGGTGGCGGGAATCAGAATCGGGGAGTACATCACCGCCGTGGACGGCGTTCGCGTCTCCGGTCGGTTCAATCTGGATCAGGCGTTGGATCTGAAAATTGGCCGTCGCGTGTTGTTGCACGTCGGACCTGTGCTCGCGCGTGCCGCACTGCCGCTGGGCCGCGATGTCCCCCTTTTACCGGTCGACAGCGGCACCGAAAAAGCGCTGATGTATAAGGCATGGATTGAATCGCAGCGCGTATACGTCGAGAAAGTGAGCGGTGGGCGGTTGGGTTACGTCCACATCGCCGACATGACCGAAGCGGCGCTTGTCCGCCTCAATACTGATTTGGATTCGGACACGCAGCAGAAGGAAGGCATCGTCGTCGACATCCGCGGAAATACCGGCGGGTTCGTGAATGGTTTTGCGCTCGATGTCCTTTCACGCCGGAATTATCTGATGATGACCCGGCGCGGGCTTTCTCCCGTTCCGGGCAGGGTGATTCTGGGGCAGCGGGCGCTGCTCAGCCCGACAATTCTGCTGACCAATCGATCGACCTATTCCGATGCCGAGGATTTCACCGAAGGTTATCGGGCGTTGAAACTCGGTAAAACCGTCGGTGAACCGACTGCCGGAGCGGTTATTTTCACAAGCACCGTCACACTTCTCGACGGCACGCGGCTGGGTCTTCCCAACACCGCCGTCTATGACGGGAAAGGCCAATCGCTCGAGATGCACCCCCGTTCGGTGGATGTGGCCGTCGACCGCCCGGCGGGGGAATGGTATGCCCATCGCGATGCGCAACTCGATGCGGCTTCAGCCGAATTGCTTCGTCAAATCGACCAGAACAGTTCCTATCTCAAAAGCCCCCTCAAATCGGTGTTGAAGCCGACCACGCAGTCCGCCTCACAGTCGCAATAATTTTATTCCGGCTGCGTTATGAATGGTAGTGGCATTGGCGTCTCGCCCGTGCTTTTTGGCCCAAAAAAATGCACGGGAGAGACGCCCATGCCACCTTATTCAAATGACCCGATTCAGTTTTCGCCGATTTTGCGAATGCGAAGGAAGAGCCAATGTGTGAATGCAATCCCATTGCCGTCGATCAAGGCCAAACCGGCCTGCTGACTCCTCCCGCAAGCGAGTCCGTCGCGGCTTTGGATTCATCCGCGCCGGAAGCACTTCTCACCGACGGGCAACGGCATCTCATTTTAGACCAGTGGAGCCGATCGACCGACGATGCCGGTTTGTTGCGCAACGAACTGCTGCACGAACTGTTCGAGGTGACGGCGGATGTCCACCCCAGCCGAATCGCGATCGACTGTGCGGGCGTACCAATCTCCTATCACGATTTGGAATGGCAGGCCAATCAGCTGTCCCATTATCTGAGAGACGGTGGCGTTGGCCCGGGGTCATTCGTCGCGCTTCTGCTGCCCCGATCAGCCGATGTCTACGTGACGATTCTCGCCATCCTCAAAAGCGGGGCGGCGTATGTCCCGCTCGACCCGGATTACCCCGCCGATCGCGTCTCCTATATTCTTGCGGATTGCAAAGTTCACACGCTCATCACCACTGCGGCACTCGCGGCAAAACATCAGCCGGGTGATCGGCGGGTGGTGCTGCTCGATCAGTCGCGAGCGCAAATCAGCGCGTCCAGTCCGGTGCGATTGAACCGCCTTGAAGTCAACGCGCAGCCGCACGATCTCTGTTATGTGATCTACACCTCCGGTTCGACCGGGCGACCCAAAGGGGTGGAAATCGCGCATCGCAGCGCGTGCCATCTGGTGCGGGCGGAGGCGGAAATCTTTGGCATATCCCCGCGCGATCGCGTGTATCAGGGCTTCTCGATCGCGTTCGACGCCTCGGTGGAGGAAATCTGGCTGGCCCTGTTCAGCGGTGCGGCACTCGTCGTGGGCACATCCGAAATGGTCCATGCGGGACCGGGCCTTTCGCAGATGCTGACCGATGCGAAGGTCAGCGTTTTATCCTGTGTGCCAACGCTGCTTTCGATGATGCCGGACGATGTGCCGGGCGTGAAATTACTGATCGTCGGCGGAGAAGCCTGCCCGCAGGATCTCGTACGCCGATGGGCTCGCGCGGGTCGCCGGATGGTCAATACCTATGGCCCCACCGAAGCGACGGTGATCGCCACCTGGGGTGATTTGCATCCCGAATCGCCCGTCACGATCGGGCGACCGGTTTCAAATTACCGCGTTTATCTCCTCGATCGGCAAATGCAGCCCGTGCCTTTGGGTGAACCCGGTGAACTGCATCTGGGCGGACCGGGGTTGGCGCGTGGGTATGTCGGGCGGCCCGATCTCACGGCCGAAAAATTCGTGTCCGATCCATTCTCAAAATTTCCGTCGGACCGGCTCTACAAAACCGGCGATCTGGTGCGATTCACGGACGAGGGCGAGATTGAATTTCTGGGCCGTATCGACACGCAGATAAAACTCCGCGGCTTCCGAATCGAGCTCTCCGAAATCGAGTCGGCATTGCTACGCTGCCCCGGCATTCAAAGCGCCGTCGCCACGGTGAGAATGGATGGGCAGGGCATTGAACAACTGGCCGGTTACATTGTGTCAAGCACGACGGCGATGTTCGATGAGGCGGGACTAAAATCTCAACTCCGGTCACTTCTCCCGGCGTACATGATCCCCTCGACGATCGATGATCTATCCTGCCTGCCGACGCTTTCCAGCGGCAAGGTGGATCGGAAATCCCTGCCCGCGCCGCGACCGCGCGCACGTGTGGCGGAGGCGACCGGTGAACCTCCTCGAACCGCGCGGGAGAGAACCCTCTTCGCCCATTGGGAAAAGCTGTTTTCCCCGGCCCTCGTGTCGCGCCGGGATGATTTTTTTCTGGAACTGGGGGGTCATTCGCTTCTGGCGGCGACGATGGTTTCGCAGCTTCGCAAAGAGCCTTCATTCCATGATCTTTCAGTGCTCGACGTCTACCATTTCCCCTCCATCGCCTCTCTTGCCGCTGAAATCGATCGGCGATCAAAACTGAAGAACGCAACGGCACCGCGCCAATCGATAGAACCGATCAGGGTCTCTCGTCTCTCGTATTTCCTCTGCTCACTTGCTCAATTGCCCTGTCTTTATGTGCTGCTGGCACTGTATGCCGTCCAATGGCTTTCGCCCTACATCCTCTACAGTTGGCGGCTCAATCGGGGGCTGGGCATCGGTGGATCGCTGCTGCTTTCGCTGGCCGCCGCACTGGTGGTGCCGCCGTGCATGTTGCTGGTGGCCTGCGCCGCCAAATGGCTCATCATCGGTCGGTATCGACCAGGCCTCCACCCGCTCTGGGGAAGCTATTATTTGCGCTGGTGGCTGGTCGATAAAATCATTTCATTCGCGCCGATCGGGTTCCTCACCGGCACTCCATTACTGAACATTTACCTGCGGCTGATGGGCGCAAAAATTGGCGGCGATGTTCATCTGGCCAGCGACAATCTTTCCGCGTTCGATCTGATTTCCATCGGAGATCGGTCGACGCTCGGCATCGAATCAAGCCTTACCCACTGCACCGTTGAAGGCGGTTGGTTGAAAATCGGTCGCATCGAAATCGGTGCGGACTGCACCATCGGCATCCGATGCGCGATCGAACGCGACACCGTGATGGAACCGAATTCCAGTCTCGACGACCTCAGCCTGCTGCCCGCCGGCCAAACCCTCCCCGCCGGTGAAACATGGCGCGGTTCCCCTGCCCAGCGGATTGTGGGCGTCGCTTCTCAATCGCCTCCCGTAAAAAATGAGCCCGCAATCATTCCCGGAAGCGCCTCGGGTGCCATAGGTCGCGGTACTCCGAGACCTGTGTTTCCGGGCCGGCCCGCCAGCACAGGTCTCGGAGTACCGAGACCTGTGGCACCATGTCCCATCGGAAACTCGGACGCTATTTCCAGGCCGGTCTCAAATCGGCGTACCGCTCAAAAATATGCGGCCTTCTACGCCTCCGGCGCACTCCTGCTCCCTCTCATTTATCTCCTCGCGATTTTTCCCGGAATGATCCTGCTCGCGCATCTGGATCGAAAGTACAACACCTATTCGTTTCTGGCCGTGGCCCCATTGGCGGCAATTTCGTTCGTCGTGTTTCTCTGTCTTCTGATCGCCGCCCTTAAATGGATTCTTGTCGGTCGCGTAAAACCGGGGACGTATCCGATCTTCAGTCCGTTCCACGCCCGCAAGTGGTTCTTCGACCAGCTCATGGGGCTCAGCCTCGATGTGATGGGATCGCTGTACGCCACCCTCTATCTGGCACCCTGGTATCGCCTGCTCGGGGCCACGCTCGGTAAAAACGCGGAGATTTCCACCGCCAGTTCCGCCTCGCCCGATCTGCTGGACATCGGCGACGAAAGCTTTATCGCCGACTACGTGTCGCTCGGTGCGGCCAAAATCGCCCGCGGTGAAATGACCCTTGCCCCCACCCGCATCGGCAAGCGGGCATTCGTCGGCAATAGCGCGATGGTCCCGGCCGGCACCATTCTCGGAAGCGGGGCGCTCATCGGTGTCCTGTCCGCGCCGCCGCTCAACTCCGCCGATGCCGCAGGCGAGGGAACTTCCTGGCTCGGTTCCCCCGCCATCTTCCTTCCCCAGCGCACCGTCAATCAGACATTTTCAGAGCGGTCCACTTTCAACCCGACCCGCACACTTTACGTCCAGCGCTATCTCATCGAGTTCATCCGCGTGATTCTCCCCGTGACGGTTTTCGTCACGCTGACCACCCTGCTGCTGCATCAGATGATCGTGCTGCGCGACATCGCGAAAATCGGCACGCTGAAAATCGCCCTGCTGTTTCCGCTCATGTATCTGGCGTGCGGCCTGATCGCCTCGGCGTTCGTCATCACCGCGAAATGGGTGTTGATGGGCCGCTACCAACCCGCCGAAAAACCGCTCTGGAGCACGTTCGTCTGGCGAACGGAACTGCTGACCGCCCTGCATGAAAATCTCGCCAACTCATTCCTCATCGAGCTGCTGACCGGCACGCCATGGATCTGCTGGTTCTTCCGGATGATGGGCGCAACAATCGGCAGTCGTGTGTTTATGGACACGACTTTTTTAACCGAATTCGATTTGATTTCGATCGGGGATGATGCCGCCCTGAATGATTCCTGCACGGTGCAGACACACCTGTTCGAAGACCGCGTGATGAAGATGTCGAACATCCGCATCGGGGCGAATTGCGCCATTGGATCAGGATCGGTCGTGCTGTACGACACCGCGATGGAAGCCGGTTCCACCCTCGGCGATCTATCCTTGCTGATGAAAGGCGAATCGCTGCCCACCGGCACGCATTGGCACGGTTCCCCCGCAAGGCTTCAAATTAATTCTTAAGACACCCCCCGGCATGGGTCACTTTCAGTGACCATGTGCGACACGCACAAATCCCCCAAAAAAACAAATGCGGGCGCAAAGACGCCAGGAGCGCAAAGCAATCGCAAAGAAACATTTAGAATTGAATTCTTTGCATCCCCCTTCGCGCTCCTTGCGACTTTGCGGCAAGGCTTTTGGTTTGGAATGGCGCAGATCACACACCCTGCTGATAAAACACGTTCCAATTGAATCCGATGGCCAGTTCAACAAACGCCCCGCCCAACCCCAGAAAACTACAGAACATCGCCGCGAAGACCTGCGTGTCTTCGTCGAGCGGCGACTTTTTCAACGTCGCCCCAACGATCGTGAACACCGCGCCCGCGCCGGCCATCACCAATGGAATAAGCGGCAGCCAGACAAACGCCGCGCTGAAACCAAAGCAGCCCAGCACAAAGATGGCCAGGCAAATCGACGTGGAGGCAATCCCCAACCCGCCGCCCACGCGAACGAGTGATGTTTGCCCAACGGTTGAAGAATAATGCAATGCAGGTGATTCGCTCATGCCCGGAATATAAGGCAAAAGCGGGCGATCTTCCAGTGCCGCTATCGGCCGGTTTTTCCGGCGACCGCCAACGCGGGCATGCGGCCCTCGGGCACGCGCAGCACGGTCTGGCAGTACTGGCACTTGACCGATTTGGACCGGAGTTCATCCGGCACCGCGAGGATTTTTCGACACTTGAGATTCGGACAGATAATCTGCACTGGCATAGGTCTCTCCAGCATAGTTATCGGTCATCGAAGCGGTGAGCTTGAGAATAACGTGGCGAGTTCAAAATTATGCCGTCGCTTTCACCAGCAATTCAAACGTGCCCCCCGGCCGTGCGGCAATGTTCACCAGGGTTCCGACGGTGAGTGGGCCACGTACCAGATCGTAGGCATCCGGGTCGGTCGGAAGCCGCACCACGATCGGGACGCCGGCCTGAATGACCATCTGGTTTTCGTCCAGATACCGGATGCGTCCCTGTACGGTACGCGGCGGGCCGAAGATCGGGGAGATGAAGTTCCCGCCGCTCGGCACCGTCCAGACTTTTTTCGCTTCCAGTCGAATCAATCCTTCCGTCATCACGCCCATGCGCGCGCCGTCCAGACTTCCTTCGGCATCGAGGCGAATCTCGTAATTGGTATTGGCGGGGGCAAAAACCACCGCTCGATTTTCCATCGCAATCATCTTCCCGCAGGCCGGGAAATCACTCACTGTGGGCATGGGACTCCTGTTTCAAAAACGTGGCGATGCGGGATCGCTAAAATTTGTGTTCCAAGTTAGCCGCGACGCGCAGCGGAGCGCGGGCTAACCCTACAAAAACGCTCCGTGGTTAAACAAAGCACGGGCGAGACGCCCATGCCACTTGTTTCACATCTCGAATGTAACGGGCGCATCGCAAAATGGGAAACAGTCGCTTTTGATTGGCCCGCCGACTCTTTAGAATCACCCGCCATGCGATGCATCACCGCCCTTTTTTTTGCCGTGGCCGCCCTTGCCCCATTCGGTTGCGAACATCACGAAAAGGATTCCCACACCGAGGTATTTAAAACGGCGCAGGACGTGGTGGTGGAACGGCGAGCCAAGCAGTTGACGGCGCACAAGGAACTCGCGATCTCCGTTCTGCGCTTTTCACGGCCCGATCTCGAAGCAAAATCGGCGGAGGGCACTTCGATCTCCGTGCAAGCCGATGGCGTGACGCGACCGATCGACCTGCTGCCGATCGAGGAGCAACTCGTTCGCCATGCGGCTGATGAGCGCGCGATTCTGCGGCGATACCTCGATGTGCAATTGCGGCCATTCGATTTTGAGCGGCTTAAATTGCTCAGCATCGACCGGGTGATGAAGCAGGCATCATTCGAATTGGTCAACACCGCCGGGTTGAAAGAGATGCAGCAAAATGTCGGCGAATCGAGATTGCAAAGCGTGCCGGTCGTGTCAAACATTTTCCGGGTCACGGTGATTCGTCGGGGAGAATCGACGGTCACCGTGCCGGTCACCGCCGCGCTGCTGGAGGCGTGGAAAGTTTCACATACCGCCGTGGATGCCGCCGCCATGGAGAATCTTCGGGAGGGGTTGAATAACGCGGGAGAAAATTTTCTCGAATCCATCGTCTTCGGTCCCGCCGGTTGCAGCGGCAGTTTGAAATCGGGGATCGACCCGGCGGTCATTCTGCTGCCGGAGTTTCTAACCGCTGTGCAGAAAGCCTGGAAAATGCAGGATAATCTGGTCATTTTTGCACCGGCACCGGGCGGAATCGTGATGGTCGAACAGCACAACCAGCGGCTTCTCGATCTGCTCGTGCCGCAGTGGAAAAAACAGTTGGCGACGATGCCGAGTGCATTGTCCGAACAGTTTTTGTTGCGCGACGCGCAAGGGATTTCGCTCTTTGCGTATGCCCCCACGACAAAACCCGCGACGGTTCCTGCAACAAAACCGGCGCCTTATTTCGTACATTGAAGGTTTCACGTTTAGCGGCGCGCCGCTAAACGTGAAACAGCAGGATCACTCTTCCAGTTCGAGATTTTTCACAGGCTCTTCCGCTTTTCCATTCGTGTTGTTCAGTCCCAGATCTTCCATCAATTTCGCCGGCACTTCGGACGTGTTTTTCGGACGGCTTGTCGGACACGCGGATCTCCCGGATCGAGGTTGGGGCTGGCGATCAGTGGCGAGAACGTGAGTCGGGTCCTCAGCCGCGGCTGAG